>JAITKT010000019.1 GCA_031278225.1 Deltaproteobacteria bacterium | reverse complement strand
ATCTTTCAGCGGGCTGAGCTAATCTGTGAGCGGTTGGAGCGAACCTTTGTTCTGTCTGAGCGTACCGTTGTTATGTCTGAGCGTATCTTTCCTCTGACTGAGCGGATCGAGCGAATCTTTGAGCGGATCGAGCGAATCATTGAGCGGATCGAGCGAATCATTGAGCGGATCGAACGAATCTTTGAGCGGGCTGAGCGAATCTTTGAGCGGATCGAGCGAATCTTTGAGCGGACTGAGCGAACCTTTGAGCGGAGTGAGCGAACCCTTGAGCGGACTGAGCGAATCTTTGAGCGGACTGAACGGCTCGAGCGAATCTTTGAGCGGATCGAGCGAATCTCTCAACGGTATAATCGCCCGGAAAATCTCTCCTTCCATCAACTCCGGCTCAGCACCGTTGGTATAAATTCGTGTGTATTTGTACAGATTCCGCATTCCCGAGCCGAGTTCATCGGCATAACCGATATTGACGAAAAAACGGGCGATGATTGGATTCTTCGAGAGCGGCGTAAAATTATCCGGCTCAAGTTTTCCGAACATCCGGGATCGATTCCAGTTCTCCGTAACCATCCGCTCTTTCTCAATGATGACCCGTGACATAAAGGAGCTTGAATACTCGCGGTGCGCCAGGAGATTGCTGACCAGTTCGCGGGCAATCCAAGAACGGACGCTGACGTTCCGCACACCGATCGGGAAAAACCGATCCATGGTGTGCTCGGAGATGAAGCTTATAATCCGGTCAAAGGCATCGATCAGGTTGGTGCCGACGGTGCGCCGGTCGTCATAGCGGTCGATGTCATTTCGCCGGAGAAGACAATCAGTCATGTATCCGGGTGCGCATGAACGAATGACCTCATCGCGGCCAAACAGCAATATCCCGGCCAAGTTGAAGCCCCGCTTGCCCGTCCGTTTATCGTCCTCATACAAGCCGGCGCTTTTGAAAAGCTCCATTCCGTCCATCTCTTTCCAGGGATGGTTCCGCAATCGGTTCGCGGCCATCTGTTTCACGCGGGGGACCAATTCCGGTCGCATGTCACCCAATGTCGCATAGGGGAACACTTCGCGTTCCGAAAAGAGCGAGGATTTTCTGGCGTACAGGTCAGCGGCCAAATCGGTGGATTTGGTGACATCGATGTCGGCATCCTCAGAACGGTCATATATTTTGCCGTCGCAAAGCACCACTTGAGAGCTGACCGGCACGTAAACATAAAGGACGAGTTTACCGTCGATTTCGACTTCTTCCAAGCTCAAATAAAGCGACGGAGAGATTTTTCGCGAATTGTTCAGAAGGCTGATGAAATTATTGTGAATCCCTTTCGCCGCACCGCGGGATACTCCGGACACCTTGCCGTCGTCGTTGACGCCCAGCAGGAGATGTCCGCCATGGCGGTTGGAAAAGGAACATACCGTCTCAAAGACGCCGTTGCTCAAGGCATCCGCGCATTCTTTGAACTCAATGTCCCATCCCTCGCCTCGCGACAACAGATCTTTTAACCGTTCCGGCGTCATTCCCGCGTCTCCATCTTCCTGTCTTTATTAGCCTTAACAAGTAACCGAGTTTCGCCAATCACGAACGTGCCGCGTTTGTAATTGTAATCTCAGCATGCCCATATTTCAAACGAATATTTTTACCCTGTCGGGAATCCGGCGGTTTCACGGCCCGAAGTTTGTTTTCCGGCGCGAGATGGGCGTATCCGAGGGTCATCTTCATATTGGCGCGACCCGTCAATTCCCTCTTCGTATTCGGGTCGTCCTCTTTCATCGCGAGCCGAGGGGCAAAGTCGTGCCGCGAGTCGCGCCACCTGAAATTTTCCATCCCTGATCTTTCGAGAAGATTCTCCCGCGTCGCGTCGCGGGTGTCCATTATTTTGCCCGTCCGAGATGAAGGAAAAACGAGGCTTCCGGGGGAAGTGTTTTCGCGTTGTTTCCGCCATTTGTGGATGGTGTCAAAAGCCAAGTCGTTCATCGGCACGCGATACGGCCTGTCATTCTCGGAGGCGGCGGCCCGAACCATTATGGTCTTGTCCGTGAAATTGACATCGCTCCACTCCGGGGAAAACATGGCGTCGCGCCCGATCCCCGTCGATAAACTCAATAAAATGACGGGTTTTCGGGTGATCGGTGAATTCCGCGCGATTCATCGCGGGCGCCGGCGGCGGCTTTATGAATTCAGACCGCGGGATGCGGTTGTCCCGCCCGTCTCTCGGGTCTTGTTCGCGCGCGTCCGGCGCCTCCGGCAAACGTTTCCGCTCGTCATCGGTAAGGTAACGCGCCTTGTCGTCGGAATCCCTCTCGGATCGCCGTTCGAGTTTCGCCAAGGGATTGTTGCGAATAATACCGCGTTTCGCCGCCCAATTGACAGCCGCCTTATCCGAGGCGTGAAAGTCATGGCGGAAGCGCGGATTTCCCTCATGAGGGCGACCCCGGCTTAAGGCGTCAAAGGAGGCTGAGGGTTTCGGTCCTCCCGACCGGACGCGACGTCGGATGACCGTCAACCCCGCCCGGGGAGTGGCGCGGGCAAACGTTCCGCGGGGTCGAATCGGGTCGAGGCGGGTACCGTCGCGGCATGGTCGATGAAAACATCGCCAAACCCGGTTTTGACCCGGCCTCGGTCAAAGGCGCGCCTTAGCGGTCAAGCGGGTGGAAATCCGAAAAAGAGCGTTGGAGAAAAGGTCCCGCCGGACCGTGTCTCGTCCGCGTTTTCGGACGGTCATGAATTTGTCGGGGAAAAATCGTTTTCAAACGCTGTTCGCGGGGCCGCGAAATCTTCGGGACGCCTTTCGGGCGCGGAAGTCGGACATTTGAAATCCGACGCGGCGTTCGCCGGGCCCCCTTGGTTTTCGGGGGAAATTCCCTTTGATGATTCGGTTCCGAAACGAAGGCGCGGCCCGCGCGCGGTTTTCCAATCTTGGAACGCCGCGCTTGACAATACGCGCCGCAGGCGTTAAAAAATGCGAATGAAAATAACGGAAGTCATAAAAACCCCGTTGGAGGGGGTTTTGAAGATAAGGTTTTCCGGGTTCCGGGACGACCGCGGCTGTTTTTCCGAGGTGTTTCGCGCTTCCGACTTCGCTCTTTTGAAAGACGCCCCGGGACTCGGACTTCCCCCGATCTTCCAGATCAACGAGAGCCGTTCGGTGCCGGGCGCGGCGCGGGGCCTTCATTTCCAGTGGGACCCCCCCATGGGAAAGCTCGTGCGGGTTATCCGGGGACGCATGATTGACGTGGTCCTCGACATAAGGAAGGATTCGGGCACCCTGGGGAAGGCGCTTCTGGTGGACATGCCCCGGGACCCCGACGGGGATTTCCGGGACTGGCTCTGGGTGCCGCCGGGTTTCGCCCACGGGAACTGTTTTCCCGAGGAAGCCGTCGTCGAATACCTCTGTTCCGCCGAGTGGAACCCGGCCGCCGAAGCGGGGATTTGCCCCCTTTCCCCGGACATCGATTTCGGGCTCTGCGATCCGGGGCTTTTGAGGGAGTTTCGGGATATCCTCGGGAACAATCCCGTCATCTCGGACAAGGACAAAAACGCCCCGACTCTCGGGGACTGGCTCAAAGACGAAAGAAGCGGATTTTTCAAAGCGGGGAAGAAATGAAAGCCTTGATTCAGAGGGTCAAAAGAGCTTCCGTCTCGGTCGACGGGGAGCGGGTGAGCGAAATCGGGAAGGGGCTTTTGGTTTTCCTGGGGATTATGAAGGGCGACACCCCGACAAACGCCTCGCGCCTCGCGGAGAAGATCTCGGGCTTGAGGATCTTCGACGACGGCCGCGGGAAAATGAACCTCTCCGCCCTTGACCTCAATCTCGAGATTTTGGTCGTGAGTCAATTCACCCTCGCCGCCGACACCCGACGCGGCAGAAGACCGAGCTTCGCGGACGCCGCCCCGCCGGAGGAGGCGGAGGAACTGTGCGAAAGATTCGCGGCCTTTCTGGAAACGAACCTGAAGGTCGCGAGGGGCCGCTTCCGGGCCATGATGGACGTGGAGCTCGTGAACGACGGTCCGGTGACGATCATGCTCGAGGACCCCTCCCGGGGGGAAGCGTAGCGCCCGGCGGGCCTCGGAGCTTTCGCCCTCGAAAGCCGTCAGAACTGCATCCTCTGGACCTCCTGATAGGCGTTCAGGACCTTGTTTCTCACCTGCATGAGCATCTTGAAAGAGGTCTCGGCCTTGCTCATGGAGAGAAGGGTTTCGTGGATGTTTCCGTTTCTTCCGGTGGCGAGCTCTTCCATGGCCGTCTTGGCTTGGAACTGCATGTTGTTGGTTTTTTCGAACGTGGCCTTCAAATGCTCCGCGAATCCCGGCCTCTTGTCGGCCGCGGCCCTGGAGGTGGGGGTCAGGGCCAGTTGCGGGGTCGTTATCGGTCTTATGGGTCCTTGCATGACGCGGTCCTTTCTTCGGGTTTCCGTGGGGATTTTTCGCCCGGGGTCTTTTCCGGGGTTCCGGTTTTCGGGGGGCCCCGGCTCGCGGGGATTCGAAAATCCTCGAGTCTTTTTCGAGCCGATCGCGACAAACCGCCCGAGGCAGTCAAAACTTTCATCCCGGGGCGGGGGTCGGCTTCGGGACGGGTCGGTTTTTTTGACGACCTCGAGTTTTTTCCCGGAAGAAGCTCGACCTTTTGGCGGGAGGCGGGCGGGCCGGACGGCCCGCCCGCCGGGTCATGTCCGGGGCTTCCGGACGCCCGGGGCTTTCATCTCAAGAGGTCCAGGGATTTCAGGGCCATGTTCTGGGCGGC
>JAITKT010000003.1 GCA_031278225.1 Deltaproteobacteria bacterium | reverse complement strand
AGGCCCCCCGCGAAATTTCACTCCGAAAAGAACCTCGGAAAGAAGCTCGTTCCGTTCGAGGGCGCCCGCGACCCGGGCGATCGAACGGAAATCATCCCGTAACCCCCCAACCGTTAATTTTTTCAAATTAACCGAGAGGCACACGATGAAAGCATTGGTGGTTTACTCAACCCTGACCGGAAACACCCGGAAAGTGGCCGAAGCCCTTTTTAAAGGGCTTCCCGAAGGCTCCGTTCTGGCCGACCTCAAGGACAACCCGGACCCCTCCGGGTTCGATTCGGTCTTCGTCGGCTTTTGGGTGGACAAGGGCAAGGCCGACGCCGCGACCCTCAAATTCCTCGAGAACCTGAAGGACAAGCCGACGGCGATCTTTTTCACCCTGGGGGCCTACCCCGATTCTCCCCACGCGGACAGCTGCGCCAAGGAGACGGAGGAGCTCATCGTCAAAAACAACAACCGTTATCTGGGACACTACCGCTGCCAGGGGAAGGTGGATCCGGAACTCGTGGAGAAGATGAAGAAGATGCTCCCCCCGGATCACCCCCACGCCCAAATGACCCCCGAGCGTCAAGCGAGGCTCGACGAGGCCTCCAAGCATCCCGACGAGGCGGACCTCGAGAAGGCCCTGAACTTCGCGAAAGAGGTCCTGGCCAAGCTTTGAAAGCCCGGCGAGGGAAATCCCCGGGAAATCCCGAGGGGCACTCCCCCGGCGGACCCCGGGGCCTTCCCCCCCTTCCCCGAACAACCGCCCGACGCCCCCGGGACCCGCGATTCCCAAGGGACCCCGGGGCGCCGTCCTCTTAAGGACGACAAGGAATCCATCATGAGGGCCATGAAGGAAAACGAAATAGACAGGCTCACGGACGTCTCCAAGTGGGCCAACATCATCACCACCTCGCCCGACGGCTACCCCTACGCCATAGAGGCGACTCCCTTCAAAATAAACGGGGACATAGGTTTCATGATCAGCCCCAAGGGGGGCACCAGCAAAAACCTCGTCCATTCCAACAAGGTGCTTTTGAAGTACACCCTGGCCTCCAACGACTTGGAGTTCTGGGCGGGGGCCTCCCTCTTCGGGGAGGGCTCCTACGTGCGCGACCCGGAGCTCATCGGGAAGGGCTGGAAGCTTTTGGGGGAGATCATGGGCGCGGACTACTCGACGGTGGCCCAAAAGTTCATTAAAAACCCCGAGAATTCCCCTCTCTTCGTGGTCAAGGTCAACAACAAGACCAGCCGCTGCAGCGCCAAGGCCGGGGAGGAATTCAAAATCGACGACAAGACCTGAAACGCCGCCCGCGAGGGCGTCCGGGAGGGGGGATCCGTCCCCCCTCTTTTTTTTCGGGGGTTCGGATAACGCCGTCAACCGGGCCCGCGTCCGCTCCCCGCTTTTCCCTCTCTTTTTCTTTTCCCCGTTCGCCTCCCTCTCCCGCGCAATCTTCCCCGACCGAACTTTTCCAAACTCCCCGTTCTTTTTCCGGACTCCCCGGCCTCCGCGCCAAAACTCTTTTCCGGGCCCGCGGGCGTCGAAAGCCTCGAAATCGTCAAAACCGCGGGCGGTTTCGGGGCCCGCGGGAAAAGGGGGTTTCCGGGGGAAATCATCTCCCTCGCGCGCCGGCGCCGCTCGAGGTTTTTCGGGTTTCCGAAAGATTTTACTTTAATTTGATTGTCCCGGACCCGGCCGGATCCCCCCGTCTCTTTGATTTCGCGCTTCGTTTGACGGGAGTTTCCCCCCGAAAACCTCTCGCGACTTCGGAGAAAAAGGCATTTGTCCGATCCCGCGTTTTCGGGTTTCCGCGACCCATGAGACCCGGCCCGGGCAACCCGGACCCCGGAAGAGCCCTTCCGGGTCTTGCCGTTCTTTCCGGATCAAAGGCGGAACGCGGTCCGCGCGCGATTTCCGGGGAAACCCGGGGGGAATTTTTTTTCATTTTTACGCGAATTTCGCGAAAAATCGGTCTTTTTTTAAAAAAAGACGAAAAAATCCCCGAAGGCCCGCGCGACCGGTTCGGGAAAGGCTTGAGGCCGATGCCCCGGGCGCGCGTTTCGGGTTTTTTTCGAGAGTCGCACGATGTCTTAATTAAGTCTCATTTATTGTTATTTTGCCAAATATCATATAATTTATCATGAAATGACATTAAAATGACCGCGGCGTTTCCGCGCTCCCCGGACGGTTTCCCGGGCGAAAGGAGGGAAAAGGCGGCGGCGGGCAATCGAAACGCTTCGCGGGAAAAAGACCCGGGCCCGCGGCGAAAAAGAGTTTTCCCCCGGGATTCGGGGGAAAACGGGGAAGGTCGAAAGGGATGACGGGGCGACCCGCGCGCCGTCCCGGCGCCGGTCAATGGATGCCGGGCCACCCGCTACCATATATGTGGTGGTGGACGGAATCCCCGGGGGGGCTGAGCGAGGGAAAAAGAGTTTTCCGGGATTTTTTTTTCGCCGGGGCTTGACTATTGTCAAAACGTGAACGATAATTTCCCCATGGGCGAAAAATCGGGTATCGGGGGCGATTCGGGAGGAATCGCGAGGGATTCGCCGGGAATTCGCGAGGCGAGAACGGGGGTTTTTTTGACTCCGGACCCGTTTTTTCAACATTT
>JAITKT010000490.1 GCA_031278225.1 Deltaproteobacteria bacterium | reverse complement strand
AAAAACGCGAGGGGGCCGCTCCCGCCTCAGATGTAATTCAAGAGGCTGAGTTTGGTGGTCAAACCGGTCGTTCCCAAGACGGCCTCGTACACCAGCTGGGCGTTCTTGAGGTCGGTGATGAGACGGGTGAAGTCGGCGTCCTCGGTGGAGGACAGGATGGTGTCCGCGGCGTATTCGTTTTCGGTCAGGGTGTTGGTCACGAACTCGTTTCGGATGAGCTTGGTCCCGACGTTCGTTTCCATCAGGGTGACTTTTTCCACGGCCGCGAGGAGGTTGGGGAGCTCCTGCTCCACCATCTCCGTGTAATTGTGGGTCAGGGCCCACTGGAGGCGTTTCACGGTGTCGAGGACGTTATCGCCCCGCGGGGCCCCGTTTTCCCCCAAGAGTTCTCCCCCGGTCGTATTCATGTCGGTCCTGTAGCCGTTCATGACGTTCACTTCCAGGTCCCCGTCGTTTCCGCTGTACCACCCGACCCCCACTTGGAACATGTCCCCGGTTTGGATGGCCGTCCCGTCGGGGATGAATTTCAGGGAAATGCCGTAATCGGCCGGATCCAAGGCGTCGTCGCCCCCGGAGAGCCAAACGGTCGAGGCCGTGACTCCCACCTTGGCCGTGGAATCCCAGCCCTCGTCCTTGTGGTCCATGGAAGCCCAGACCAAAGCGCTCCCCGGGTTTTCGAGATTTTTGGCCACGAGGGCCTCCAAAACGTCTCCGGCGGTGGAGATGACCGTCCTCGAGGAGGAGCAGGACCACACGGGGTAGAGCTCCCTCCAGGCGTCGTAGGCGGCCCTTTCCTCGTTGATGTCGGGGCAGCTCGGGAGTTCGACCGTGGCCAGATGCACCACCACCACTTGGTCTCCGTTGGCGAGACTCTCGTAACCGATGGAGACGCGGTCCTGGTAAAGCTGACCCGAGCCGTAGAGGGAAGTGTCGGCGCTCATGGTGTAGCGAACGCCCACGGAATTTCCCGCGGTCCCCGTCTCGAGGGCCTGAAAAATGAGGTTGGGGGACTTCCGGTCCGGGGGATTGTAGGGGAAGGTCACCTCGCCCGTCGCGTGACCCAGGGGCGTTATCTGCGTCACCCCCTCGACCTCGTAAGGCGGGGCGACGCTCAAGGAAACGCAGTCCATGACGGAGACGATCCCCGCGCCGCCCTCGTGGTAGTTCGCGAGACTCGCGGTGACCAGCTGACCCGCCTCGGGATGATTGTTTATCATGCGCACCACGTCATCCGCGGTGGTCGTGACCCGGCCGTTTTCGTCGGTCGCGAGGTTCACGCAGATGTTCCAGGCCTGGGGGCCCACGGTGACGGAGGCCTCTTGGTTGGCCTTGTTGGGGTCCTTGTACTCGAGACGGACGTCGTCGCCCCAGGTGCCCATGTGGTTCGCGGTGAGGACCACGTCGTTGGCGTTCCCCGGAAGATTCGTCGTGAGCGAGGCGTGTCCCAAAAGGGAATTGTAAAAAGAAACGTTTTGGTACTCCGAGGCCGGAAAAGCGGTCGGCGGTCCCCAGGTCTTTCCCCCGTCCTGGGACACCCTGAAGAGGGCCGGTTGGTCGTAACCGTTGGCCAAAGAAAAGGCGCTCGAGGCCACCATCTTTCCCGTGCCCGAGTTTCCCCCGGACAATTTTCCCGCGAGTTTGAAGGGATTTTCCGCGGACGACAGGGCCGCCACCGCGTCGATGACGTCTTGGGCCGTGGATTCCACCGCGAGCTTCCGGGCGGCGATTAAAGATTCGGTCGCGTTTTGGTAAGAGGGGGACGCGGGGTCGGAGTAGAGTTTCCCGTACTCCTCCGAGAAGACCGAGCCGCTGGTCGCGAGGGTTATTATCATCAGGTTTTCGCCGCTCATGCGGGCCGAGGTCCCCCGGGTCTCGCCGGGGGGATAGGCGAAGTCGTATCTGACGGAGAGGGCGTTTCCGGCTTCGCCCTTGGCCGCGCCGGGCACGTCCGCGATGCTCCAGACAATGTCGTTGTGGTTTCCGGGAACGCTTATCTCGACGAAGGCGAGGGTGTAAGGGTCGGAGGGGGTGAAAGCCCGAAATCCGTTCGTCGTTTCGGCGACGGGCACGGGAAGGGGCGGGGCGTAGGGTTCGGCCGCGGGGAGACTCAATTCCGCCGAGAGTCTTTGGGAGAGCGCGGTTGTGTTGTTGATGTAATCCCTGACTTCCTCGATCGTCGAAACGAGGGCCCCGGTCGGGTCCTCCGCGGTCCCGGCCCTTTGGAGATAAATCGTTATCTCGTCCCCGTTCACGGAGTGGGACAGGCCGTGATTGAAGGAGAGGGTCGTCGTCATGTGGTTTCCGCTCGGGTCCTTCTCGAGCTCGACGATCCCCCCGGGGAAGGGGAAGGAATCCGCGGTCGCGGTCACGAGCGTTTGGGCGCTCAGGGCGTTCACCGCGTTCGCGACCGTTCTCGCGTCCGCGATCGAAGCGGTTCCCGCGGCGTTCGTTTGCAGGGTCACGGTGATCTTTCCGGGCGCGGTCAGGGTGGCGAGGGTCGCGGCCCCGGAAGTCCCGTGGACGTAGGTTATCTCCACGGGCCCCATGCCCGCGGGGACCGAGTAACTCACGAAATTGTCGTCGGAAAGGTCGGCCGCGGTCCCCCTGGTGCCCGAGGAGTTGACGTTTTCGGCGCCCGCCGCGAACTTTATGGTGGTGTTCGAGTGGGTTTGAGCCGTCGTCGTGAGGGTCAGGGCGTAAGAGCCGTTCTCGCCGTTTATGACCGCCTGGGACACGGAGGAAGAGTATTGGTTCGCGTAAAGGTTGGAATCGATGCCCCCGGCTTGGACGCACTCGATCAAAAACATCTGGCTCTGTTCCGGAAGGTCGGGTCTCGCTTCGTACGATTCGGAGCCCGCGTTCACGACCCCGCCCGTCCAGAGTTTGCTGTTTTCGCAACCCAAAATGACGTCTTGGACCTTGAGTTCCGTGGAAAAGGGCTGGGTTTCCGTGAGGCTTCCCGAAAAGAGATAGTTGTCCCCGTAGCGGGAGTCCCCGAACTGGACGATGGTCTTGAAGAGCTCGTCTATCTCCGTCGCGATGACGAGCCTCTGTTCCGCGGTGTAGACGTCCGTCGCCGCCTGTTCGGCCTTGACGTAGATCTCGTCCAGGACCCCCTTCACGCTTTCCATCACGTTTCCGGTGTTGGTGAGCCAGTTGGAGGAATAGGCAACGTTTTCCGAGTGCTGGGCTATCTCCGAGAGGACGGTCCTCGTCCTCAAAACGGTCGCCGCCCCGGAGGGGTTGTCCGAAGGCTTGTTTATCTGCTTTTCCGAGGCGATTTTGTTGCTCAGCTGAGCTATGTGCCAGGAAAGGAGGTTCAGGTTATTGTTTATGTTGCGGTAGGTCCCGCGCTGCGAGGTGCGGTAGATCATCTTCTTTTCCCGTGACGCCGGACGCCCCCCGGGGGACGAAAGGCGCGTTTTTCGAAGACCCCGAACCGGGGTCCCCCGGCGGGGCGGGTTTTACCGGAGCTCGAGGAGGGTTTCCATCATGACGTCTATGGTGGAGATCATCTTGGCCGAGGCCTGGTACATGTACTGGAACCTCAGGACGTCAGCCAGTTCCTCGTCCAGATTGACCCCGGCGATGCTGTCCTGCCTGTCCGAAAGCTGCTGGTAAACCCCTTCCGTGAACTCGTAGTCTCTCGTGATCCCCTGGGCCGTTGCCCCTATGTTGGAATAGATGGAGTTGAAATAGGAGCTTATGGTGGAGGAACTCTGCTGATAGAAGGAAAACTTTTGGTCCTTGAGGTCGTTCATGGCGAGGGCGTTCTTGTTGTCGCCGGTCGCCCTCACCCCGTCGGAGTTGATGGTCCCCGCGTTGATGAGCTCCCGGTTGTCGATTAAGAGTTGATTCACCCCGACGTCGGACCCGGTGGATCCCGTGAACATGGTGTTTATCCCCAGGGCGGCCAGGGCCCCGGAGCTGTCGGAGGCGAACCCGAACTCATAACCCTCGTCCGCGATTATCCTCAGGCTGTCCTTCCCGTGAAGGTTCGTGAGGTTTTCGACCCTCAGCCCTTTGATTTGGGAAAGTTCCCGGACCACGTCCTCAAGGGTGTCGTCGGGGGTCACGGTCACCTTGTGGAAGACCGGATCGCCCCCGTCGGGATAGGTCACGACCTCGAAATAGCCGTTTCTGGAGAGGAAGGTCTTGTCCATTTCCGTGACAAGACCCAAACCCGTCTGGTCCGCGGGGGTCTCGGCGGTGACGAGGGTCCTCGCCACGTTGTGGCCGTTCACCGCGGAAACCACGTCCCCCGCGGTGGAGGTCACGTTCCCGTTCGCGTCGGTCGCGAGGTTCACGACTATTCTTTTTTCCCCGTTCTGTTCCTCGACGACGGTAACCGAGAGTTTTTGGTCGGGTCCGCCCTTGACGTATTCCGCGGAAATCTTGTCCCCGGCCTCGCCCTCTTCGATCGCCTTGAAAACGATGTCGTTGTCGGTGTGGACGAGGGTGGTCTTCAACTCGGCCGCGGCCGTCCCGTAAGAGAGGTGATGGCCCTGGGGCGCGGTGTACTTGAGGCTCTTGGACAGGGTGAAGAACTCGTTTTCCTCGTGACCCTGGGGATAGGTGGGCCCCGCGAAATTCACCCTTCCGCTTTGGGACTCGTTGAAAACCCCTTCGGCGGATATGAAGTCCCCTATCTTCCACTCGGCCGTCCTCGGGGGGAGGTAATTTATCCCGCCCGAGGGGGTGGAGGACCTTTCGGAATTGATGTAAGCCTCGAGCTCTTCCGCCGTGACGCTCACGTTTCCCATGGAGTCCGTGGGAAGGGTTATGGTTATCTCCCACTTCATCCTGCCCGGGTCTTCGTTGAAGGCCACGGTCGAGGTTATCTCCGAGGTGGTCTTTTGGCTTTTGACGAATTTCACCTCGATGTTCCGCGGGTCGCTGTAGGGGTCGTAAGGCTCCTTGGACTCCAGATGAGGAACGAGGGAACTTATCCTTATGGAATTGTCGTTTCCGGGAAAATCCATTTCCACCGAAACGAGGTTCGAAACCTGGGTGGTGGCTTGGACCTCGGTGAAGAGGTCGGTCCCCGCCCCTTGGGCGTGTTGATTGTTGGCCTCGAAAATGAAGGCGTCGACGAAGGAGTCGTACTGCCTGTAGTATTCCGCGAGGACGTCGTCCCGGAATTCCAGGTATCCCCCGACCGCCCCCTCGTTAATTTGGCCGGTGATGTCGTCCATCCAGTAGTCCTTGTGGGAGGTGTGGAGGGAAACGTCCCCGTCGGAGCTCGTCCCGGTTATGATCTCGAAACTCCTGTTCTTCATGACCAAGGGTATCCCCACCCCGGTCGTTATGGTCCACTGGCCGTCCTGGGGGTCCTCGTAGTATTCGATGTTCATGTACTCGGCGAGCTGTTTGGTCTTGGCGTCCCGGGTGTCCCGGAGGTCGTTGGCCTGCCGGTTCATGGACGGGTCTTCCAGGGCGACTATCTCTTCGTTCAGGGCGGCTATTTCCTTGACCAAAGTGTTGATCTCGGTCACGCACTCGTCGATCCTCTTGTTCGTGTCGACCCGGAGCTCGTCCATCTGGGTTTTCCGGAGCTTCAGCTGGGTCGCGAGGGTTTGGGCGTACTCTATCAATTCCTCCCGGTTGGGGTCGTTGTTGGGTTCGTCGGCCAGTTGGTCGAAGGACGCGAAAAAGTCGTTCAAGGCGGAGTTTATCCCGTTTCCGGAGCTCTCGTTGTAAAAGATCTCCAGATTGTCCACCTGGGATTTCAGGGTCACGTGATGCCCCAGGGTGGAACCGGTCATGATGATGCTTCTCGTCAGAAACTCGTCGTGATAGCGGATGACGTTTTGGGCGTCCACGCCCAATCCCAATTGCCCGAAGGAGCGGGTCTGGGAAGGGAGGGTCGCGAGATTGATCCTCTGGCGGGAATACCCGTCCGTGTTCACGTTGGCTATGTTGTGGGTCGCGGTTTCCATCGCCGCCTGACTCATTCGCAGGCCGGTCAGGGAAACGTACATGGCTGAGGATATGCCCACGGCTCTACACCTCTCTCGAGATCTTGGAGGGAAGGGCCTTCTTCACGCCCTTTTCCTTCTTCCCGTCGTTGGAGTACGAATCCCCTTTCAGTTGGTTCGCCCCGGAAAGTATGTTTATGGAGT
>JAITKT010000358.1 GCA_031278225.1 Deltaproteobacteria bacterium | reverse complement strand
TCGTCTTCGTCTTCGACGGAGGGCAAAATATCCATGGTGTCGATGGTGTCTATGGTGTCTATGGTGTCGATGGCGTCGCTTCGCCCGACGCCGCCCTCCGGGACGGGGGCACCGTCTTCGGGCTCTTCGGCCCCGGAATCCCCCAAAGCTTCCCCGACCCCGTCTTCGTCCGCCGCCCGGGCGTTTCCGACATTTCCCCCGCCCGGGGCTGCGCCCCCCGCGGCCCCGTCCGCGGACGCGGGCGCTTTCGACCCCTCCGGACCCGCGGGACCCGCGGGAACTTCCGGCGTTTCCGCGTTCGCGGGCACGGCGTCCCAGGAACTGTCCGGATCGAGGGGCAGGCTGTCCCAATCGTCGATGACGTCGGGGATGTCGTTGTTTTCGGGGTTTCCGGTCACTTCGGATCCCTTTTCCCCCTAAGGGGTTTTTAAAAAAAGTCCCCCGGGGGTGTTTGGTTGTTTTTCGGGTAAAACGGCCCCCCCGGTCTTCGAAAAAAAATTTTTTTTCGAAAACTCCCTTGCCTTTCGTTTTCGGGCCGGCTTACCCGCGGGGGCGGGGCGGGGGCGCGGGGCGCTATTTTTTTCCGCCGCGGGCGCTTTGCTCGAAATATCTGTTCAGTTTTCCCCTGAGCTTGATGACGCTCTTGGTGTGGATTTGACTTATGCGGGATTCGGTGTAGCCCATGACCTGGCCCACCTCCTTCATGGTGAGTTCCTCGTGGTAGTAGAGCGATATCACGAGTTTCTCCTTTTCCGGGAGAGACTCGATGGACTCCGCGAGGACCCTCTTCAACTCCTCCTGGCCCAGGGCGGTCAGGGCGTCGGTGGAATTTTGATCTTCCAAAATCTCGAAAATGTCCAGGGCCTCCCTGTCGCCCCCGGCGTTTTCGGTCCGGAAGGCCTCGAGGTCCAACATGTTTATCGCGGAGACCTCGTCCAGGAGCTTCAAATATTCGGGAACCTCCATCCCCATGGCCTCCGCGGCCTCCTCGTCGGTGGGGGGGTGTCCGAGCTCCGCCTCGAGCTTCTTCCAGAGCCTGTCCAGCTCGTTGGCCTTTTTCCTCACCGTGCGGGGGACCCAGTCGAGGTTTCGGAGCTCGTCCAGCATGGCGCCCTTGATCCGGAACTCGGCGTAGGTCTTGAAGAGGATCCCCCTTTCGGAATCGAATTTTTCGATCGCGTCGATCAGGCCCAAAACCCCCGAGGACACGAGGTCGTCCTTCACCACGTGCTCCGGGAGTCTCGAGGCCAGGCGGTCGGCGAGGTACTTTATGAGGGGCGAGTACTTTTCCACGTAAATGGTCTTCTCCTCCATGGAGAGACCCTTCCAGCCGGGCCTGTCCCGCGGCGCGGCCCCGACCGCTCCCGCGCGGGGCGGGACGCCGTTGTTCGCGGGGGGTCCGTAGGCGGAAAAACCGTTGTCGCGGTTCATCATTCAATTCACCGAAAGGGAACCGGCGCCCAGTCTGTCGAGGAAGAGGGCCAGCCCTCCCCCGCCGCCGCCGGGGGGTTCCAACGAAAGGAGCCGTCTCGCCACCTCGCCAATCTTCCTGGAGGCCTCGGCTTGGGGGTAGAGGTGGAAAAACGGCGTCTGGCGCTTGACGGCCGAGGGGACGGCCTCGTCCCTCGGCACGAACCCCAAAAGGTCCAGGGACGCCTGGGGGAGATATTGCCCCGCGACGTCGGAAATGAGCTTGAAGACCTCCTTGGCCTCGCGCAGGTCACCCACCATGTTGGGGAGGACGTAGAAGCCCTTCTGGCGGTACTTGGTGACGAGAGCCTTGATTAAGGCGTAGGCGTCCGTGATGCTGGTGGGCTCGTTGTTCAAGACCACTATGTGCTCCGGGGCCACGAGATTGAAGAATATGACGTTTTGCCCTATGCCCGCCGCGGTGTCGATGAGAAGAAAGTCCGGCTCCCCCTTCCAGTCGTCGAAGTCCGCCATGAGCCTCGCCTTCTCCTCTCCCGTGATGTCCGAAAGCTCCAGAATCCCGCTCGCGGCCGGGAGTATGGAAACGCCCCCGGGGGCCTCGAGTATTATCTCGGAGAGGGTCTTCTCGCCCTTGAGCCAGTCGGGGATGGGGTGTTTGGCCCGTATGCCCAGAAGGACGTCGGTGTTGGCGAGCCCCAGGTCGGCGTCCCAGATGAGGACCTTCTTTTTCAGGGCGGTCAGGGCGTAGGAAAGGGAAAGCGTGAGGTTGCTCTTCCCCACCCCTCCCTTGCCGCTGGAGACGCTTATGACCCTCGCGGGTTTCTTCGGTTTTTCGGGGAATTTGGGCATAGGGTCCTCTTCGGGAACGGGCGGAAAACGCCCGGGGAACGGCGGGGTCGCGACGGCGCGTCCGTCCGGCCTCAACCCTTCGCGAGCCAAAGCTCCGTCAGCTTGTCGGGGTCGGCCTTCGTGAATTCCTCGGGGGTTTTGTGCCCCAGGGAGAAGTATGCAAAAATCGGTCCCAAATGTTTGGCGAAGTTGAAAACGTTTCCGAGTCCCCCGGTCTCGTCGATCCTCGTGAGTATCACGCCGAGGAGAAAGGGTCCCCCCGCCGCCTTGTGGGCGGCCTCGAGGTCCCGGGTCTTCATGGTCGCGGGGAGAGTCAGAAAACTCGCCGTCCCCCCCTCGGCCAAGGCCGCGGCGAGGTCCCTCTTGGGGGAGGGGGAAAGAATGTCCCTCGCGGAGGTGTCCACGAAGATCCTGTCCGAGCCCAGGAAGAGTTCCCTGGCCTCCCGGAACTCCTCCCCGTTCTGGCAAATCTTTAATCCCAGCCCCATGATCCTCGCGAACTTGGTCAACTGCTCCGAGGCCCCGAGCTTCAGGGTGTCGAGGCTCACGAGACTCACCTTCTCGCCCTTTTGTTTCCGGAGGGTCGCGAGTTTCATCAAGGAACTCGTCTTCCCGCTCCCCGCGGGCCCCACGAAGGACACGCACCGGGCCGGGATCCCGTCCCCCGGAAGGGTCTTGATCAAGGGCCTCACGGTCTTTTTCAGATGGTCCGCGAGGTCCCCGCCCCAGGCCTCCAAACTCTCCGCCGCCATCTCCGCGAAGTCCCTCGCGAGTTCCTGCTCCAAACCCGTCGCGAGGAGCCTTCTGTAGAGGGCCACCAAGTCCCCCCGGTCCCTCCACTTCTCGGACAGGCTCTGTCTGTGGGCCAGGTCCAGAAGGAGGTTTTTGAGTTCCCCCAGCTTCCCGTCCACGTCCAGCCTGAGGTCGGCCAAGCTCTTCTCCAGATGCGCGGCCCCGACGCTCTCGAGCCCCCGGGCCTCCCTCCCCCGGGCCTCGTTTTTCTGGTACTCCCGGACACCTCTCGCCCCGAGCCCCGCGGAAGGCGCCCCCGGCCTCGCGGGCTTCAGGTCCCTCGCGGCGAGAGTCGTCGCCCTCCGTCCGGCCCCGGGAACGACCCCGGGAGCGGCCCCGGGAATCGCGGGAATCGCGGCGTTCGCGGCGGACGTCGCGGAAGTCGCGGTCGCTCCCGGGCGCCGGGAACGGGCCGCCCCCGACTGGCTTCCGGACGGCGACGCCCGGTCCTTCGGGGGAGGGGGTTCCTCCGGCCCCGCCCGCTCCGCCTGCCTCAGGAGCCCGTCGAAATCCCCTTCCCCCTTCCCTTCTTTGGCCGGGGCGCCGGCGGAAGCGCCGCGGGGGGTCCCGGGGGGAACGGCGGTTTCGGCCGGGGCCAAATCCTCTTCCCGGACCCCCGCCGTGACCTCCACTTCCCCGGTCTCGGGGTTTTCGCGTTGGGAGAGGATCACGGCCGCGAGCCCGAACTCTTTTTTTATGAGGGCCACGACCCCGGGGAGGTCTTTGGCCGAAAATCTCTTAATCCGCATATCCGAAGGTCACCTCCCCCACGATCTTAAGCCTGGTCGCGGACGTGAGCTCGCTGTGGGAGAGAATCGCGAGGTTGGGGATGAAACGCTCGGTCAACTTCCGCAGATGCCTCCTCACCATGGGGGTGCAGAGGAGAAGGGGTTGCAGGTTTTGGGCGGTCAGGGCCGTCATGCCGTTGTTTATGGCGTTCAAAATGCGCTGTCCCGTGTCCGGATCCAGGGTGAGAAAGGCGCCCCTTTCGGTCTCGGTTATGCTCCGGCCCAGGGCGTCCTCGAGGTCCGCGCCGAGGGTCATGAGGGGGAGTTCCCCGGAAGGGGTGAGGTAGCCGCGCACGATGCTCCTCGCGAGTTTCTGGCGCGCGAATTCGGTCAGGAGGTCCGCGTCCCTGGTGAGGGCGGCGTGGTCGGCCAGGACCTCCAGGATGCTCGGGAGGTCCCTTATGGAGACCCGTTCCCGCAGAAGATTCTGCAGAACCTTCTGGACCTGGCCCAAAGTGAGGAGGTTGGGGACGAGTTCCTCCACCACCTTGTCGTTGGTTTGGGCCACCCCGTCCAAAAGCTTCTGCACGTCCTGGCGGGAGACGAGCTCGTCCGCGTGGGCCCTTATGACCTCGGTCAGGTGGGTCGCCATGACCGAGGGGAGCGTCACGACCGTCCAGCCGAGCTGCTGGGCCTCGTCCTTGCGCTCCTCGGGGATCCAGAGGGCCGGGAGCCCGAAGGCCGGCTCCGCGGTCTCGATCCCCGGGATGACGCGCCTCGCGTCCCCCGGGTTCATGGCCAGCTGATGTTTGATCATCATCTCGGCCCTTCCCACCTCGTCGCCTTTTATAAGGATAGCATATTCTCCCGGCCGGAGTTGCAGGTTGTCCCGGAGGTGCATGGGGGGCACTATGAAGCCGGCCTCCAGGGCGAACTGCATCCTTATGGACCTTATCCTCTCCAAAAGTTCCCCCCCCTGTTCCTCGTCCACCAAGGGGATGAGGCCGTAGCCCACCTCCAGTTCCAGGACGTCCAGGGGGAGGAGGGCCTCCACCTTTTCCATGGGCGGGGGGGCCGGGGCCCCTCCCCCGGCGGGCGCGGGCGCCGGGGCCCCGGGCCCCCCGGGGGGAGGGGAGCCGGGGGCGCCGGGGAGGGGAGCCGCGGGGGAGGCCCCCGGGGCCCCGGGCCTTCTCCCTCCCCCCTCGGCCAAAAGAAGGGCGTTCTTGCGGCGCCTGTAAAGCCCCCAGGAGAGGGCGAGCATGGTCAAGCCCGTCAGACAAAAGGCGAGGGTGGGGAGGCCGGGAAGGAGCCCGAGGAAAAAGATGACCCCCCCGGAGAGGCCCAGGGCCTCGTGCCGGAGCGTGAACTGGGTGACGAATTCGGCGCTCATGTTGGATTCGGAGCCCGCCCGGCTCACTATTATGCCCGCGGCCGTGGAGATCATGAGGGCCGGGAGCTGGGAGACCAGCCCGTCCCCCACCGTCATGACGGTGTAGGTCTGGGCCGCGATCCCCGGGGACATGCCGTTCTGCAAAACCCCTATGACGAAGCCCCCCACTATGTTGATGATCGTTATGAGGATGCCGGCGATGGCGTCCCCCCGCACGAATTTGGAGGCGCCGTCCATGGCCCCGTAAAAATCCGCCTCCCTCGCTATGACCTCGCGCCTGGCCTTGGCCTCGGCCTCCTGGATGATCCCCGCGGCGAGGTCGGCGTCGATGGCCATCTGCTTTCCCGGCATGGCGTCCAGGGTGAAGCGGGCCGCCACCTCGGCTATCCTCCCGGAGCCCTTGGTGATGACCATGAAGTTTATGATGACGAGGATCACGAAGATGATGACGCCGACCACGTAGTTCCCGCCCA
>JAITKT010000243.1 GCA_031278225.1 Deltaproteobacteria bacterium | reverse complement strand
GGGGGGGGCCGGGGGGGGGGGCACGTGGGGGGAGAGGAATTCGGGACCGCTCCCGTCCCGCCCGCGAGCGGAACTCCTTTCGTTTCCGACCCCGGATCCGGACGGATCAATCCCGTCTTCCGAAGGGGAAGGTCAGACGGATCTCACCTCCTGCCTCACGAAGATGACGTAGGAGAGAAGAAAGATGAGAGCGGAGAAACAGAGGAGAAGGATGACGTCGGGCATGACGAGGAGCAGGGACTGGCCGAGGGAGAGGACCCCCCGGAACCTCGTGGCGAGGTAGCGGTCCGTGACGCTCATCATGGCGTATTTGAAGGTTTGGTCGGAACCCCGGTGAGTGGGGTCGAGGAGGACGGAGGAGGCCCGGGTGAAAAGGCCGGCGGGGGAGACCCTGTCGGAAAGGTCCCTCAGGGTGTTGTAGGTTTGGAGTTCCCGAGCCGCGGGGCGGGAGGTTTCGTTCACGGAACTCAACGCGGTCGCGAAGGACTCGCCCAGGACCGGGACGAAAAAGACTATGAATATCCAGAGGGCCGCGGCCGTCATGGCGGAGGTGGCGACGGAGCGGAAGATTATGGAAAGAAGTATGGCGAGACCCAGCCAAAAGCCCTGGTAAACCATGGTGAGGACCCAGAAAAGGCAGAGCCGCAGGACCTCGTCCGCGGTGGGCACCGCCCCCACGCCCAAAAGCCCCATCCCGGAGAGAAGAAGCATGAGGGAGGTGAGCATGACGGCCAGGGTGATGAGGCCCGCGAGGTACTTCCCGAGGATGACCTCGTCCCGGTGGATGGGCTGGGCGAGTATCTTGGAAAGGGTCCCGTGGTTTCTCTCCCGGTTTATGGCGTCGAAACCCATGACCAGGCCCACGATGGGCCCGAAAATGGAAAGGAAAACGGTCAGGGAAAAGAAGGCCCCGGTGGCGGTGAAGAGGAGGAGAAAGGTCCTCCCCTCGAGGTAGGCGCTCCCCCCCTGGGCGAGGACGTCCCTTATGCTCTGCCCGGCCAGATGGGTCAGAAGAAAACTGACCATGAAGACCAGGGACAGGACCATGACGAACCTGACGGACCCGAAATGGTCCCGGAGCTCTTTTTTGATGATGGCTTTCATTTACCCCCGCGCGGCCGTTCGCCCCCCGCCCCGGCGCGGGGACGCGCCGGGGCGGGGGACGGTCCTCACGAATCCCGCCTCGGAACCTCTTCCTCCCGGAAATAATGGCCGTAGATGGCCTCGAGGTCGTCCGGAAGCCCGGTCTTTTCGGCGAGACTCTTCACCGACCCCTGGGCCAGAAGTCTTCCCTTCCTCAATATCCCCACCCTGTGCGCGACCCTGGACACGAGGTGCAGAAGGTGGGAACACAATATGACCGTGAGGCCCCTCTCGGAGGGGAGCCTCACGATGAAATTCAGCATGGTGTTGATGCCGCCCGGGTCCAAACCCAGGGTGGGTTCGTCGAGAAAGAGGATCAGGGGATCCTTGAGAAGCACTTCCGCCAAACCCAGTCTCTGCCTCATGCCCCTCGAGAAGGCCGAGACGGGTTTGTCCCCGTCCCCGAAAAGGCCCAAAAGCTTCAGGCAGTCGTCTATCCTCCCGTCCACGCCGTCCAGGCGGTTCAGCTCGGCCACGTAGCGGAGGTTGTCGCGGGCGGAAAGGTCGAAATAGAATCCCATGTTTTCCGCGAGGTAACCCACGTGGGATTTCACCTCCAGGGGCTCTTTCACCGGATCCCTTCCCAAAACGCTCACGGTTCCGGAAGAGGGGAGAGAGAGTCCCAGGAGCATGAGGAGGGTCGTGGTCTTTCCGGCCCCGTTGGGGCCCAAAAACCCGAAGATCTCCCCCGCGGTTATGGAAAGGGTGAGCCTGTCCACCACCGGTTCTTTTCCGTAGCGCTTGGTGAGGCTCTCGGTTTCGATGACCGGCGTGTGTCCCAGGACTATTTCTTCGGACCGGTCGCCGCCCGCGAAAGACGGGACCCGGACCGTCGGAAACGGTGTCACGGGCGAATCCTTGACCGCGACGGGATTTTCATGATTTTTTCCCCTTCGGGGAACGGGAATCCCGGGAACCGGGGGCGAAGCCCCGTCCCTTCCCCGTCAAAACGCGTCGCGGCGTACAGTTTACACGTCAAAAAGGACTTTTGCAAAGGCGGGGACTTCCCGACGCGCCCCCGACCGTCCCGACGCGCCCCCCGACCGTCCCGGACGCGCCCCCCGCGGGCCCGGAAAAAGACAAAAAAAACCGCGGCTTGGGCTTGCCGCGGTTTTCTTTGGAAGCTAAGAAACAAGGAGAAAATTATTAGCTTGCGTTGGCGCGAGGGGTATGTCCCTTCCGAGGAGTAATATAGCAATCGGCGTGCCAAGTGCCCCAAAATCGTAAGTCGTTGATTTTACGTCTTTTCGTTTTTCGCTTGTTCAAATTTTCCAATTTTGGCCCGCGAATCCGTACAAAAAATTGAACGCCTTTGTCAAAAATTTGAACACGGCGAAGAATTTTTGAACAAATCCCTTGCCCGGGGGAAGATCCCTGGGGCGCGGGGACCCCGGGTCCCGGTTTTCGGAAGACGAGGCCCGGGGACGGCGGGAGTTGCCCCCAAGGCTTTGTCGGCTTCGTTTTCCGGTTCGGGGAGCTCCCCGGACCCGGGGAACCCAAGCGGAAAACCCCCTTTTCCCGAAGCAAGGGACGGGCCGGCGCCGGGGAGGGGGGAGGGGAGGATGGGAGGGGAGGATGGGAGAGGAGGACGGGGAAAGGCCCCGAAGGCGCGCCCGCGACCGCCCGGCGGGCGGGCGCGGGACGCGCGAACCTTGAAACGTCGGGGAAATGAGTTAAAATGACGTCACGGAAGGGGAATTCCCCCTTTTTTCGAAATCCTCCGTTCCATTGACCCGCGGGAGGGAACCCCGCCCCTTTTCCGGTTATCCGCCGTCGTCCCCCCGGGGACCCGCGGTTCCGGCGCCCCCTTTTTCGCGCGGAGAGTCGAATGAATGTTCGGGATTGCCTGATAAGAGTTTGCCTCGCCATCGACCGGTCCCTGCGGGACGGGGCGGGTGAGGAGTCCCCGAAAGGGAACGGGGTCCCCCGGGACGGGGACGCCTTCCCCGTTTCCGGGGAATCGGGAACCCGGGCGCAAATCACCGACGACATAGAGACCTTCGTGACCGGGGTCCTCGAGGAATCCGCGGTCGGGCCCGTCCCGGTCCCGGACCCGGGGGAGAACGACGAGTTCCGGGAAAAGCTGAAAAGCGGGGAGAATTTCCTCGAAACCGAGGGGCTCGGGGGGGAAACCACCCCCGACATCGCGGACATGATAAGGGCCGACACCGGACAAAGCCAAGGGGGCGACGGGGTTCCGGAATACATAACCGAACTCTCGAGGCTCTCCGGGAAAGGGGACGCCGACGCCCAACACCTCCTGGCCTGCTGTTACCTCCAGGGGAAGGGGGTCCCGAGGGACTTCGAGCTCGCGGTGAAATGGCTCGGGGAGTCCGCGGAGCTCGGAAACCCGCGCGCCATATGTCTCTTGGCCGCGTTTTACTTCAAGGGCTTCAGGGTCAAAAGGGACATCGCCGAGGCCATGCGTCTCTACGAAAAGGGAGCCGCCTTGGGGATAGTAGACTGCGCGGACGTCCTGGGGGCCCTCTGGGACAGCGGAAAATACTTTCCCCCCGACCACGCCAAAGCCCTCGCCTGCTACCGGAAGGGAGCCGAGAACGATTCCCCCTTTTCCCTGACGAGACTGGGAATCCACAGGCTTTTGGGCATGGGGGTCGAGAGGGACGCGAAAGAGGCGACGGACCTTTTCCTGAAGGCCCTCTCCCTGGGCGCGGACGAGCATCATCTTCTTCTCGGGCTGTGCCTCGCGAACGACCCCGGCTCCCGCGGCAACCCGAGAGCGGCCCTGGAGCTCTTCAACGCCGCCTCCGGACTCACGCTTCTCGAGGCCATTTTCAAGCTGGGGGAGTGTTTTTACTTCGGTCACGGGATCGCGAGGGACATCCGGGTGGGGGCCGCCCTCTTCGAGAGCGCCGCGAAGAAGGGTTTCGCGGACGCCCAGTACGTCATGGGAAAGTTTCATCTCGTGGGAAACGCGGTCGCGAAAGACGCGGAAAAGGCCTTGAATTACCTGAAACTCTCGGGGGAACAGTATCACGTGCCCGCCCTGGAGACCCTCGCCAAACTCTATTTCGACGGGATCTACGTCCCCGGGGACATGGGAAAGGCCCTTTCGATCGTGAAGATGGGGGCCGAGATGGGAAGCGCCTTCAGCCAGTACGCCCTGGGCATGCTCCACCTCACGGGGAGAATCCCCCCGGGAAACGCGGAACTGGCCTTCCTCTGGATGGAAAGGGCCGCGAAACAGGGGCAACCCCTGGCCCAGGAACAACTCTCCGCCTTCTACGCCCAAGGCGTGGGAGTGGCCCCGGACAGGAAAAAGGCTAAGGAGTGGGAAAAGATAAGCAAAAAAACCAAGGATAACCCCGACGGCAAAAGGTGAGCGGGGGTAATCCCCGGATCTTTTCAAAGCCTTGCCGCGATTTTTTCTTTTCAATCCCCCCTTC
>JAITKT010000065.1 GCA_031278225.1 Deltaproteobacteria bacterium | reverse complement strand
CCGGACGTCCTGGAGGCCGTGAGGGCCGCCAAAAAGCAGATGGAGGGTCTCCCCCAAATCATAGACGACCTCAATCTGGCTTACGCCCGGTACCTCAACCTCTCCCGGGCCATCTCGAGGATGAGCGAACTGGCCCTGAGCGCCGGAAACGACCCCCTGATAAGTCCCGACGAGAGGACCGCGATGGACGAGGAGTTCGGGGAACTGGCCAGGGTCATCGCGAGGGAAGCGGGTCAGGTCCATTTCGCCGGCACCTCCCTGTCCCTCGCCCTTCCCGGCACGGCCAAGGCCGCCCACCAGGTGCTCTCTTACCTCCTCCCCGTGGTGGAAGCCCTGGACGGGGAGATCAAGGGTCAGAAGTCCATGGTGGCGGAGGCCATAGCCGAAACCGTGAACTTCATGGGCGTGGTGGCCCGCTGTTACCCCAAGGTCGCGGGCATCGAGCCCCTGAAGAGGACCCTCGAGAGGATAAAGCTCCCGAAATCCATTGACGATCCCCTGGAGCTGAGCCCCACCCTGCATTGAAAAAAGCGCCCCGGCACGGCCCCCGCGCCTCGTTTCCCCCATGGGGGACGCGGGGAAACGGAAAAGACCCGCGGCGGACGCGAAAGAAACCCAAGGCCATGCCCCCGCCCGGCCCAAAGCCCGGGCCGAGGCCCTCCCCGCGCCCTGCCCCCGGAAACCGATTCTCCCAAAGCCCAAACGTTCGATTGAAACCAAAACGACAGGAGGAAAAAGCGAAAGCCCGAACCCGGGAAGCCCCGGAAGGATCAAACCTTCCGCCCGGGTCGGGCTCTTCGCGTTTTTGTCGCCGAAAACAAAAGGGCTCCCCGGAAACTTTCTCCCGGGCGGCCCGCTCAGGCTCTCCTGAACACGAGTTTCAATTCCTCCCGTTCGGGGAAGGAGAACTCCAGGCGGTCCCCGCCGATGGGCACCGCGGCGCAATTCTTGCCTTCCTCGTCGCAGATCCCCCATTCACCGTCGATTTTCTTGTAGGTCAGTCTCTCCCTGAGGTTGACCTTCCCGTCGACCGAGAAAACGTACTCCGTCTTCTTGAACTCGAGGGTCACGTCGTCTCCCTTCAAAATGAGCTTGACGAGCGGGGAAAGGGAATCCCCCTCGAGACGCCAGGTGCCCAGGAGGGGATTTCGTTCCCCGCAGGACGGAAGAATCAAGGCCAGGGCCAGAATCAAAATCGGAATCGGGAAAAATGTTTTCATGTCGGCACCCAATAAACCCGAAAAACCCCGAAAATCCCTAAAACACGTTCACAATCCCGAGGTTTTCGATTTCCTTCGTTATCACCGCGTCCAAATCTTCGGAGAATTTCGAGGCGAAGTCGGAAACGAGCCCGTCGAAGCGCTTTTCCAGATTTTTTTGGACATTGTCCCTGATCTTGCGCGTCATCCTTTCGGAGGCGACAATCTTCAAAAAAAACTTTGGAAGGGTCTGCTTCTTGGCCCAGAGTTTTAACTTGTCCCGCCCCATGGCCCAGCCGGCGGCCCCGAGGATGAGGCCGCCCGCCGCCCCGGCCGCGAGACCGTGGGGACCCGCGGCGATGAGGGCGATTCCCCCTCCCCCGCTCAAGGTCGCGAGGATGGCGCTCGTCACGGCGGACATGAGTCCCGCGAGCCCCGCGGAAAGAAGATTCGCCAAATGGTCCCCGACCATCCCGCCGTCCACCCCGGGTTCCCGGAGGTCCCGGCGGGCCGCGGGTCTTTGGCGCCCGAGCTTGAGCCCGTGACTCAAAAGCCAAGCCTCGGTTTTATTGTACGCTATTTCGACCAGGGCGTTCGTTTCGCCGTGGAAGATCTTGTCCGTCATGGCCTTGAGGTTTTCCTCGTCCGCCGATATCGCGGCTTTCACGTCGGATTCGATCTTTTCTATGTTCGTTTCCTTCCCGACGCAGGATTTCAGGGCCGGGACGATCCTCGCGTCGAAAAGGCCCGTCATGATGTTCCGGATCGCGATTTCGGCGCACTTCCCCATGGATTGTTTAACGTGCCCCGTTATCTCGTTTTCCACGAAGGCCAACTTGTCCCTCTCGAGCTTTTTAACGATCCCGTCGAATTCGGCCCTTATCGCGGGAAGAATGGCGAGACCCTCGGAAATGGCCCCGAAGGGGTTGAAGGTGTTTAAAATCATGCCGCCGTCGACGTTCAAAACCGCGAGGCAAACGTCACGGACGAAAAACCAGCGGGAGCTCCCCCCGGAAAGGGAGACCGCCTTTATGCCCGAGATGTCCCCGAGGCCTTCCCGCAAGGACTCGGAAAACCAGGCCACGAGGTCCAGTTTGTCTTTTTTGAGCCTGTCCGAAAGCCTGACGTTCAGTCTCTCGCAGTACTCGAAAAAGGAAGGGGACGGGCGGTAGTTTCCGGCCCTCGCCAAAAACTCCTCCCGGGTCAGGTCCTTGAGTTCCCCGAAGCGTCCCACCTCCGCCTTCACGACGGCCTTGGGGTTTCTCGAGACGGTCTCGGAGAAATCCTCCTTCACCCGCCTGCACAGGTAGGACCACACGTAGAAGTCCCTCTTGATTGACTTGAGTTTTTTGGCCGTCTTGGGGTTTTGCTCCTCGAACCACTGATAAAAGAGATCGTCGAAGAGCCTGCCCCCGAGGGAAAAATCCCCCCAGGACCTCACCACCTGACCCCCCTTGAGAAAGGCGAAATCGCAGGTGCCCCCGCCGAAGTCTATGGCGAGATAACCCTCCAGGACGTCGGAGAGGGGGAAACGCCCGCTCCCCAAATCCGTCAGAAGGGCCCCCACGGGCTCGTCCAGGATTTCCACCCGGGGAAAGCCCGCCTCCCCCGCGACTTTTCTCAAAACCTCCCGGAATTCCCCGTCCGCCTGGCTGGGAGCCCCCATTATCACCCTGTTTTCCCCGTCGAGGAGGGGCGTGGAGTTCAAAATCGCGTCCCTAGAGAGGGCCTTGAAGAAATCCACGGCGCAGGTTCTCGCGGACTCGTTCGTCACGATCTCCAGCTTGAAGTTGGAACGGTAGCGATAACCCTCCCCCGGGACGTCCGCGGGGTCGGTCATCCCGAAGGTGATGGTCGCGTTCTCCCCTATCATGGGGAAAACGTTGGGGTCGGCGTCCTTGTCGTCGGAATAAAGAATCACCGTGTCCACGGCCGGAACCTTGCCCGAAAGATAGAGGGGATGCTTGTTTCTGGTGCCGTGGGGACAAATGGTGACATAGGTGCTGGTGGTGCCGAAGTCTATGCCTATGACGTTTTTGGGATTGTTTCCTGGCAATTCGTTTCCCGCTCCCGAAACCCCCGGTTCCGCGTTCCGTCTTCCGTCGTCCGTCTTGCGTCTTCGCGGGCGCCCGCGGCCTCACTCCAAGGCCACGAGACCCTTCTTCAAAACCTCCCCGTCCTTGATCAGGGGCTCCTCCTCCACTATCACCCTCTGACCGTTTTTCACGCGGCCGAAGGTGTCGTAGCTGTCGGACAGGCTCCCGTCCCAGACGAGGCTTTCCGGGGCCGTTCCCTTGTTTTTGAGGGTCAGGTCGAAGCCGGCGTTCTCCATTTTCCGGGTGAGCTGGGAAAAGGCCGCGAGTCCGTCGACCTCCGGATTTCCCTTAAGCCTTTTCACGAGGGGGACCAAGTCCTCGAGAAGTTTCAATTCGCCCCCGGCGTCGGAAGGTTCGGTTTTCTCCCCGAGCCGGAACATGAGGACCGCCGCCAGGGGAATCACCCCCCGGAGGTAAAGGTCCACGGTCGACTCGAGGTTCGCCCTCCACCCTTCCCTGTCGAAGTCGGGTTTGGCCTTGACCAGAAAGAGGGCCAGGGTCAGGGCCAGATAGAGTCCCAGACGTTTCGCGAAAGATCCGGAACCACCGCCCGAAAATCCCGGAAGGACCGCGCCCTTCGCGACCCTGACCGCCGCGTCCACCGCGGCCGTCGCTCCCACCAAAAGGAGAAGCCTTTTCCTTAGCTTTTCGTTTTGACTCAGAATGAGGGCCGCGGCGGCACCGAGGGCGGCCCCGGCCGCGGCTCCGAGCAAAATTCCCGTCTCCGCGGGTTGCCCGAGCCGGGAGAGGAGGGCTCCCCCCGCGAGATCTCCCAAGACGGCCCCGATTGCCGAGAAAAGAGCGACGGCGGAGGCTCTGGGGGCGAGCCAGGTACCCGGGACGGGGGGCGGCTTCAGGGGGGGAAGCAGGGTGTTCAGGTGGGTCATGACGAGGGTGGGCTCCGGGGCCTCCTCTTCCCCCGCGACGGCCCGAAAGAGCTCTCCCCCGGAAAGGGCCCGGTTGAGGGTGAGGGCCAGCCTGTCCCCGGCGGCCTTCATTCGGGAAAGATCGGGCGGCTTCGCGGACGAATCGGAATCGAAACCCAGTTCCGCCTCACAGACCGACAGGCACTCCTTTTCCGTGTCCAGGAGCCATTTTTCGAGTCTCGGGAGATCGGCCTTCTTGAGCCACTGACTCGGAAACAGCGAAGCGGGCGGGGAAAAGTCCAATTTCCCGACCCTGGCCTTGAGTTC
>JAITKT010000484.1 GCA_031278225.1 Deltaproteobacteria bacterium | reverse complement strand
CCAGCATGGCGCGGGGCCTTTCCTTTCGCGAGTCGGTGATTAGGGGAGCGGCATTTGGGATTGGTGTTCGGTCGGGTTCAAAAAAAGAAGAAAAAAAGAAAAGAACAAAACAAACGGGTCGCCGGAAAAAGCGCCCCCGCCCGTTTGGACGTTGGGGCGCCGGGGCATCGGGGCATTGGGGCGCCGGGGCCGTTTTTTCCGCGGGCAAAAAAGGAAAGGCCCCCGGAAACCCAAGGCGGAGGATTTCCGGGGGTTTTTCGTTTTCTCCCCGCGCGGTTGTCGCCGGGGAAAAAACGAAAGGGCGATTTCGCGTTCGCGGTCCCCCGCGCCGGAAACTATTCCTTCGCCCCGTCAATCTTGAAGCCGAGGGCTTGGAGGTCGGAGACGGAAAGTTTCCGGAAGTTTTTGGTTTCGCGGCCTTTGGCGAACTCCCCGGAAAGGACGTTCGCGCGGCCCGGGCCGTAATTTATCGAGTTCAGGGAGAGATTGTTCGCGTGGGTGATGGCTATGGCCAGGGCGTCGGTGGCGTCCGGGGGAAAGGCTTCCTCGGTTTTCAGGATTTTTCTGGCCATGAAGGCCACCTGGGCCTTATCGGCGGTTCCGTAACCGCAGACCGACAACTTTATGGTCCCGGGGGCGTATTCGAGGAGGGGAAGGCCCGCGATGGCGGAGCACAGAACCACCACGCCCCTCGCCTCGGCCAGCTTGAAGGCGGATTGGGGGTTTATCCCGGTGTAGATCGTTTCCAGGGACATGGCCATGGGCTTGTGGGTTTCGATGAGCTCCCCGAGTCGTTCGAAGATGTTTTTTAACCTCTCCGGCATGGTGGTTTTGGGGTCGGAGGAGATCCTCCCCGCCGTCACCAGCTCGATTCGGGTTCCCGCGAGGTCGATTATCCCGTATCCCGTGTGGATGCTTCCCGGGTCCACCCCCATCACTCTGTAGGCCTTGGCGGGCGCGGCGGTGGAAAGGGCGGCGTTGGGAGGGGTCATGCGTTTCCTCGGTTTCGGTCTCGGGCGGGACGTCCGGAAAGGGGACGTCGGGGTGTCGGGAAGTCGGGAATGCGACGGGTCGGGCGCGGGCGCCGGACGATTGGACGAATGGACGACGGGTCGAATGGACGAAGGAAGGCGCCGGGGAGCGACGCCTCGGGGAGCGTCGGGAGAGGGTCGGGAACCATCGGAGCCGCCTTCCCCCGAATTTCACCCGATCTTCCCCCCGGGTCTTCTCTCCGGTTTTGCCCCCGGTCCCGCCCCGGTCGGGCGAGGTCTTTCAGTCGTCAGCCAAACCCTCCGCCGACTCGTCGGAGAAGTCTATGTTGGACCAGACCTTCTGGACGTCATCCAGATCGTCCAAGGCCCCCAGGAGTTTCATCGCGGAGTTCAATTCTTTTCCGGCCAGTTCCAAGCTCGAGGAGGGCACGAAGGTTATCTCGGCCGTCGCGTAGACGAGGCCGGCCTTGTCGAAGGCCTCTTTCACGACGTCCAGGTCGGTTATCGCGGTGTGGACCTCCACCGTGTCCCCGCTGGCCGTGACGTCGTCGGCCCCGGCCTCCAGGGCTATTTCCATGGCCTGGTCTTCCGTGACCCCGCTCTCGAAGACTATGGAGCCCTTTTTGGAGAAGTTCCAGGCGACGGATCCGGGTTCCCCGAGGTTTCCGCCGTGTTTGCTGAAGGTGTGGCGCACCTCGGAGGCCGCCCTGTTCTTGTTTTCGGTCAGGACCTCCACGAGGACCGCGGCTCCCCCGGGGGTGTAGCCCTCGTAGTAGAGTTGTTCGTAGTTGGCCCCCTCAAGCTCGCCCGTGCCCCTCTTGATTGCCCTGTCGATGTTTTCCTTGGGCATGTTGGCCACTTTCGCCGCCTGCAGGGCGGTTCGGAGTCTGGGATTCCCCGCGGGATCCCCCCCGTCCTTGGCGGCCATGGTTATCTCTTTGATTAATCTGGAAAAGAGCTTTCCGCGCTTGGCGTCGGCGGCCCCTTTCTTGTACTTTATCGTGCTCCATTTGTTGTGTCCCGACATGGGGCGCTCTCCTTGGAAGTGAAATACGCGAAATCGCGGGGAATCGTCTTTGTCGATCCGTCCGGGGAACCGCAAGGGCCAAAGAAAGTCCAATGGCCGCTCTCCGTTCCGTTCCCGTGCGGAAATGGGAAGTGTCGGCGGGATGAGTCCAATGATACCGGAAAACGGGAATTCGTGTGAAGCCGTTCGTTTTCCCCGAGGGGCGTATTTTTTCGCGGGCCGCGTCAAGATCGCCCGCGGGTCGCGTCGGAATCTCCCCTCTTTTTTGGGCCCCCGGACTTCATCCCCGGCCCCGGGCGGCGTCAGGACCATTCTCGGGTTCCGGGGTTTCGCCCTCGGTCTTCTCCCTCGGCCCCCGGGGGTTCGAAAGCGGAGTCCGCGGCCGCGACGTCGCGGGGTCGCGGGGCCCGGGGGTCCGGGGAGCGCGGGGGCCATCGGGTCGAGGCGGTTCGCGAACCCGTCCCGTCAGGGGTCCGGCGGGATTTTTGGGCCGTCATCCTTTTTTCAGTTTCGGAACGGTTTCGGGCCGGGTTTCCTTTGGTTGAGTTCGGGAGCGGTTTTCGGTCCGATGTCGGGCGCCCGGCGCCGGTCAGGTTTCGGGAAAAGCGGCGGCCGGGGGTCGTCGTTCGGGAAGGCTTCGGCGGTTTTACCCGGCCGTCGCGGATTCGGCGGTTTCTTCC
>JAITKT010000466.1 GCA_031278225.1 Deltaproteobacteria bacterium | reverse complement strand
TTGGTTCCTGCGACTCGCCTGCCATCATCTCGTCGGGGAGGCGGGGCAACCGAATCTTCCCCTCGCGGCCGAGTGGCTCAAAAAGGCCGAGTCCTCGCGAGACCCGGAGGTCCTCTTTCGTTTGGGGCTCCTTTCGGAAAAGGGAATCGCCCCGACCGGTTCCGGGGACGACGCCGTCAACCGTTTCAAGGCGGCGGCCGCCATGGGACACGCGGGCGCGCAGTTCAAACTCGCGAGGATGTGCGATTCCGGCGCGGGCCTCGAAAAAGACCGGCGCATGGCGCTCGCGTGGTGTCGGGAGGCGGCTTTGTCCGGAAGCCCCGACGCCATGTTCGCCCTCGGCTCCGCGTTTTTGGAAGGGGCCGACGTCCCGAGGGACGAAGGGAAGGCCATGGCCCTCTTTTTCGAAGGCGCGGAAAAACACGGCCACCCCAAGTGCCTGTTCGCCCTGGGAACGGCCTGTCTGTTCGGGGAGGGACTCGAGGCGGACGCCGGCCTCGCGGTGAAACACTACGTTCGCGCCTGGCGGGCCGGCGAGGTCGAGGCCGGGCTGCAACTCGGAAACATGTTCCGGCACGGGACCGGGGTCCCCGTCGACAAAGGGAAAGCTCTCCGTTGGCACGAACGGGCTTGGAACGCGGGATGCGAACCGGCCGGTCTCGAACTCGCCGCGATGCTCTCGGGCGGGGAGGGGGTCGAAAAAAATCCCGAAAAAGCCGCGAAAATTTACGCGGAACTCGCGGAAAAAAACGACCTTCAAGCCATCCCGGCCTTGGGTCTCATGTTCGCGGAGGGTCGCGGGGTCGAAAAAAATCTCGCGAAAGCTTTGGAATTGTTCGAAAAGGGAGCCGCGCTGGGTTCCCGGAGGGCCGGGTCGCTTCTCGAAAAACTCGCGCGGGACGCCGCGCGGGCCCTTTGAATCACCCCCGAGCCGCGCGGAAATAAAAGCCCCGCCCGGAAACTCGAGGGGGGCGTTTCCGGACGGGGCTCGCGCGTTTAACGCGAATCAACGGCCCGCGCCGACCATCCAGGAATAATTAATCGGCGAAAAAAAAGGGCCCCGATAAACGGTCAAAAGAATCTTCCGGTCGGACGAAAATTTCCGTCACCGGACGATCTTCAGCGTGTGCACGTCCACTTCCACGCTGTTCCAATCCTTGTCGATCTCTCCCTGAATCTCCACGGTGTTTTCGGGAGTGACCGTCAATCCGCTCCATTTGTGATCTTCTATGTCGGCGTAAATGGTGCCGGTCGAGTCTTTGAAAAGGTATTTGTCCTTTCCCTGACGCTCCACGATGTTCCCCGTTAAAGTGACGTAAGAATCGTCCCTCAGGGTCAGGGCCTTGGCCACGGTGGTCGAGCTTTGGGAAGGCCCGACGAAACCGCCTTGCGCGAAGGCGCCGTGAGACGCGCCCAAAACAAAGACAAACGTCAAAATCAAAATCGGAAAAATGCCTTTTTTCATGAAAAGCCTCCGTGTTCGCGGGGTCGTCGGGACGCCCCGGGTTGTCGGCCTTCCCCCCGGCCCGCCGGAATGACGATGGCCCGTCGTTCGGTGTTCGCGGGAGAGGGGAACTTTTCGGGACTTTTTCGGGTGACGAAAGCCCGTCGGCCGATATCCGAAAAAGACGCCTCCCGGCTCCGTGTTTCCTTGGGGTCGGAAGGCGTCTCGGGATGAATGAAAAGTTTAAACCGCGGGGGCGGAGAAAAGGCCCCCGTGGCGTAGGGCGCGGTCCCGGCGGATTGTTCCGCCGGACGGCCGGTCTTTAATCGACGAAGGTTTTGAGCTCCCTCCCCCGGCCGGGGTGACGGAGCTTGGTTATGGCCTTGGCCTCGATCTGGCGGATGCGCTCGCGGGTGACCCCGAATCTCCTTCCGACCTCCTCGAGGGTCAGGTCGGAGGAGCGGTCGATTCCGAAGCGCTCCCTTATGACCTCGGCCTCCTTGTCGGTCAGGGTGGAGAGGGCCTTTCTTATCTGAGCCTGAAGGTCCAGGGTCAGGACCGCGTTGTGGGGGCTGATGCTTTCGGTGTCGGTGATGAAGTCGCCCAGGCTCGTGTCCTCGTCGTCCCCGATGGGGGTTTCGAGGGATATGGGCTCTTTGGAGATCTTCAGGACCTTCCGCACCTTTTCCAGGGGCATTTCCATCTTCTCGGCGATCTCGTCGGGCGTGGGCTCCCTTCCCAGGTCCTGGGTGAGGGCCCTGGAGGTGCGAAGCAGTTTGTTGATCGTCTCGATCATGTGGACCGGGATCCTTATGGTCCTCGCCTGGTCGGCTATGGCGCGGGTTATGGCCTGGCGGATCCACCAGGTGGCGTAGGTCGAGAACTTGTAACCCCTTCTGTAGTCAAACTTGTCCACCGCCCTCATGAGGCCGATGTTCCCCTCCTGAATGAGGTCCAGGAACTGGAGTCCGCGGTTGGTGTACTTTTTGGCTATCGACACCACGAGGCGCAGGTTGGCCTCTATCAGGTGCTTCTTGGCGGCGGCGGCCTCCTTCTGGCTGTTTTCGATGGTTTGGAGGATGGCCGTGAGTTCCCGGTGGCTCATGTGGCTTTCGTCTTCCAGGTTCTTCAGGGTCCGGATGTGGACCAGGGTGTCCTCCTTCAGGGAGGCGAGCTCGACGCGGGTCATCTTGAGGTCCCGGAGCTTCCTCTCCGGCCGGGGGTCTTCCTCGATCCTCATGACCAGCCGCGCGAAGTCCTCCATGGACTTCACCTTGACCCTCTTGAGGTTTACCTTGACTTTGTTGGCGCACTCCCCGAACTTTTTCTCCCATTCCCTCAGGCGGTTGACCATGAGGTCGTACTGCCTTTTGACCAGACCCAGTTCGATGAGGAGCTGCTCGATCTTGGCGTCCCTTTCCCGTTTCCTTTCCTCGAGGATTCTCGTCTGTTCGGCCTTGGTGAGCCTCTTGGGTTTCGGTTCCGCCCCGGGGGCCTTCTTTTTGGGTTTGTCCGCCGGGGAGGCGGCGGGGGTGAGCTCCGGGAAGACGACGGAAGGGAGCCGGGCCGGGGGAATCTTCGCCGGGGTTTCCCCCGCGGTTCCGTCGTAATCGGGTTTCAAAAGGGTCTCTATGCTTTTGATGATTTCCAGGACCTGGTCCCTCCTCTTGGGGGACTCGGACTGCGTGTCCTCTATGTCTTCGGCGTCCTTCACCACTTCCTTCAGCCGGAGCTCCTCGTTTTCGAGCTTCTTGCGGATGGCGGCTATGGATTCGTAGCCCACGCATGTCTGCATGAGCAGGTTTATCACTTCTTTCTCGCCTTTTTCAATCTGCTTGGCGATTTCCGTCTCGTCGTTGCGGGAAAGGAGGTTCACCAAACCCATCTCTTTCAAATACTGCTTGACGGGATCGGCCACCCTGGGCTCGGTCTTCTCGTCGATCCTGGCGGGATCGGGTTGTTCGGTTTCCGGTCCCAAAACGGTCCGTTTGACCGCGCCGAACTTCTTGGCGTGGTCCAGGTTGTCGGAATCCACGATGGTCGAGATGCCGGGGGCGTCCAAAAGGGCTATTACCTCCTCGATGTTGCTCGTGTCCTCGAAGATGTCGGGAGAGACGTCCTCCGTGATTTTTTTGTAAGAGAGATTGTCTTTCTTGGAACCTGTGCCGGTCGCGTTCTTTCTTGGACGTGTGGGCAAAATTTCCTCCGATGTGCGGACCTTTCGGGTCCTCGTTTGGGTCAATACGCGGGGGCGCCCCCCCAAGCCGCGAAACGCGTCTTCGCCTTCGAAAACGGCCTCGCGAAAAAGCCTTCCCCCGAAAGGGACGGGGCGGGCGGGGTCCCCCGAAAACAAAAAGAGACGGTGATGCCGGAGTGAAAGTCGAACTGCCCGGGGATCCCTACGGATCCCGGGGAAAGCGGCCCGGAAACGGCTTCCGGGGACCGCGTCGCGTGATTCGTCATCCCTTCCCGCGGGACCGGGGGAAGGGGGAAGAGGTTGACCGGGTTCGAAAGATTCGGAAAACGGCCGCCTCAAGGCTTGATTTTTCCCAAAATACCCTTTAAGCTTTACGTGTCGTCCGAAGAGTCCGTTTCGTTTTCGCGCCTTTTGCCGGCGAAACGGCGAAAGCCGCGGAAAAGCCGCGGAAAACTCGTTGAAAACACGCCGAACGCGCGCCCCGAACCCGAAACCTCCCCCGACGGTCCGAAAATCCCCTGAAAAAAAAACCGAGGTTTTCGCGACGTCGGCCGGGAAAAAACCGTCTGTCGCGAAAAAAAGCGGACGGCGGGCGTTTCGGGCCCACCGGTTTGTGTCTTCAAAGCCTTCCCGCTTCAAAGAATACAACACTTCCATTATACCATAAATTCGCGGGTCCTCACAGCTTTTTTTGTGGTCTGAGGAAGAAACACGGCCCCGGTTCCGAAAAAGCGCGTTTTCACGCGGTTTTCGGACTCGATCGGGTGGATTTCGCCTCGGAACCTCGCGGAAAGGTCCGGGAATCCCCTTCCGAAAAACCGCCGCGAACCCCGGAAACGCTCGCGGGCCAAAAGATTGTTGACTTTTCACGATGATTATGTTATTTCCATAAACCGTCGGAACCGTCGGCCATTGGGGAATCGTCTAACGGTAGGACAGCAGTCTCTGGATCTGCTTATCGGGGTTCGAATCCCTGTTCCCCAGCCAAAACGCGGGATCCCCGCCCGCTTCTTCCCCCCTGTTCTCCCTTTGTTCTCCCCTTAATCCGAAAAATCGCTGCCCCCGCGGGGCTTTTTTTTTGCTCCCCCGGCGCCGGGGCATTCCGCAATCACCGAAAATCGGGACATGGTCCCGCCCCGGGTCGTTTTTGACCCGAAAGGCGGCCGATTGTGGTCGAACTTGAATCGGACTTGAATCGAAGTCGAATCGTTTTTGAGCCGTTTTCCCCGGTTCGCCGCGCGTTTTTCGCGATGAATCGGGGCTTATGCGCACATCTCACGACGTGAATGTAATCACTGTTTTTGTCCTGTCAAGGGGCGGGCTCCGATTCTTCCGAAACAATCGTTTTTCCCCGGAAATTCGGGAAGGCTGACGTTCCGGGAACGGATTTCGGCTTCCAATCTCCTTCGCGCGCCGTTTTCGGGTTTCGGATCCCATGAGACGATCCCATGAGACGACCGCGCGAGACGATTCGGCCGCCCTTTGGGACCGGAAACCCGGAACCGCCCCGCCGGACGCGCGTCGACACGCGGCCGGGCGATATATATTCGAGTGACGCGTGTCGCGGTCCGCATCCGGGAATACTCTTTTTGGGGCCAAACGCGCGATTTCCCGGCCAAACCCCCGGAAATCCGCCGAAAAAAGCCAAAAAAACAGGTTCGTCCCGTCATTTTCGGGCCGCCAACCGGGAAATCCGGCCGTTTGTCGGGGTTTTCCCCGGGTTTCGGTTCCGGGTCGAAAAACCCCAACCGCGAAGGCCATCCCACCGACCGGTCATCGAAATCCGAGACCCGCCGCGGCGCCTCGCGGCCGCCTTCCCGCCGTCAAGAACGTCACCAAAGCCTTTAGGGCATTCCGGGCCTTCCGGGGACGAGGGCCGCTTTCCGGGGGACACCCCCCCGTCGGTTCCGGCGGAGCCCCCGAAAACCCGAAATCGGGCCCCAACGCGAACGGCCCCTTCCAACCCCAATCCCCGCGGCATTCGCCTTCCCTACGCCGTCACGTTCGAGGAAGGACCGAAAACCCGCCCAATCCCCGAGGCCTTGTCGCCCTCGCCCTCTTGTAGGCATTTAGGCATTTTCGCGTTTCACGACGCCCCCGCCCGCGCTCAAGGCCCGACACGACAACCCGGAGACGATTTCATGCCCGGGAGAGGATTTTCCGCTTGGCAAAGTCGGGTATGTCCGCGAGAGCGTTTGGAAAAGGACGGAAAAAGACCCGAGGCCGTTCGCGGCGAAGCGACGGGAAACTTCCCCGGGACGCGCGAGACAAATTAAGGACCGCCAAAAAGGGCACGGAGCGCTTTCAAAGGGAATTTCGGCGAAATCATTGGCGAAAACTCTTCGGACATCGAAGCCGCGGAGCGGATCGTCATCGAGACCCGCGGGCGGACCCGGGACCTCTAAACCGGCGCGCGTTTTTTCTTTGACGCCCCGGCGTCCGAAGCGCGACGTTCGACGGCCGTTCTCTTTTTTTGTGAAAACGGCGGCAAACGTTTCTTTCCATGACGCCGCGCGGTTCGGGGTCCGGGACATAAATTTTCCGGTGGCCGGCGAAGCCGGGCCGCGACGAAAGCGGGAAGAGACGAAGCCGGGAAGAGTTTTTCGATTCTCCGGGCGCGAAAACCCTCGGCGGGACGTTTAATGAGATTTTCTTGGCGTCCCGCGCCGGAGGCCGGCCGATTTAAAGAAAAGGGCCGGAAAAACCAAGGATTAAGACCTTTCCCCGAAATGTCCCGGGTTTCCGTAAACCGGCGGAGCGGGCTCAAAAAGAAAGCCCCCGAGCCCAAAGGGTGTCGGAGGCTTTCTTTTACCATGACGAAAGGCTTTTCAAACGACCTTGACGTCAGAAGCTGAAGGCAAGGACGTTCGCCCAGGCGAAGGTGTCGTCGATGTCGATCCAAGTCCCTTCTTTCGTGGGGTCAGCGTTGGGGGTGTAATTATCCAAGGCCCTTCCGTTGAACATGTATCCGAACTGGGTCTCGAACGAAAGGTTTTCCATGAGCTCAAACGAGAAACCGACGTCGATTTCCCAACCGAGGTCCTTTTTCCGAGCTTTGTATGTATTCCCGGGGTCAGTTATCACCAGTTCATACGAGGGATTGGCCAACTGGAAGTAACCCACTCCGTAGTTGAAAAGGATCTGCGGGTTGATGGGATGGTTTCCGAGGATTCCCATGCCCCAATGTCCGAGCGGAATATCGTTACCGGAGTTTGAATACACGCCGTTTCCAAGGGTGGTGCCATTGTAAGCCACCAGGAACGGCGCGAAATTGCCCATGTTGACCAAAGTGCGGGATTTGGTGCCGGGGTCGGGGCCGTTCGGATCCTTGTCGCCATCGACGTACCAGCCGGCGAGGGTGATGCTCCCTCCTTCGATGTACTCGTAAACGGCGTCGCCGTAGAGGCCGTAGCCGACTTTGTCCTGTGTGTTGTCATCTTTGTCGGTGGTTTCCCCCCATCCGAACATGCCTTCGAAATGGACGGAAAAGACGCCGGAACCGCCGTCAAACGATCCCCAACTCTGATAGAAAGCCGGATTGAGGAAGAGGGAGTAATCTTTGCTGACGTTGGGATCCGACATGTCGCGGGTGTAAGCGACTCCGAGACCGAAGCCGCCCGTATCCCACTGATAGGTGCCCTGAATGCAGAAACTGTCG
>JAITKT010000365.1 GCA_031278225.1 Deltaproteobacteria bacterium | reverse complement strand
TTCCATAATTCTCTCGAAAATCAGAAAATCGTCTCGAAATTTGGAGGTCAAAACGCCGCGGCATATTCTCTCAAACCGTTCCGGGTCAGCGCGACAAAGGGTTCCGTCTTTTCTCAAAGGATCGCCCGAGCTTTTTCCCGAAAAACCCGTTCCATAATTTTCCGACACACGTCCGTTTTTTAAAAATTTTTCGTCCGCCGCGTCTTCGAAAAAGCCCGGCGATAACCGGATAATCCTCTCCAATCTTCGACGACAAAGTGCCGCCGCTAATCCTCGCGAACCGTTCCGGGTATTCTTCGGAAAAGGCGCGAGCTTTTTTCGGGAAATTTGCGGAACGGTTTTTTCCCGAATGTCGTCAGCCAAAAGCCCCCGGCCCGGCGGGAACGTTTTCGAAACTCAAGCGATTCCCGAGCTTTTCCCGAGTTCCCGCGGGACCTTTCGGGGGTCTTTTTTGCCGAGATCGGGGTTGGCACGGGGGTTGCTTCAAGGCTTCCCGGGCACGCCAGGCCCGAAAAGACTTCCCGAATCCCCGGGGCTTCTTTTTCGTTAAGGAGGACGCGATGGCGGACAACCTGCTGACAACGGTTCAAAACGCGGCGGACCAGATTGCCTCTTCCGCGAGTCTTTACTCGAAAGAAACCCGGCTCAGGGCGGAACGTTCGGAACGTTCGGAGGCGGAAGAGTTCGACGACTATCTGGCGAAGGCCGAAAGAACGAGAACCGAAGAAGCGAACAAGACGAGGGAAGCTCGCGGGGAAAAAAAGGCCGCCGAGGCCGGGGCCTCGAGGAAGGAAAAACGCGCCGAGGCCTCCGAAAATCGTAAAGCCGCGGAAGAAACGGAAGAAGTCGAAGAGTCCGATGACGACGACGGGACTTCCGGGGCTTACGTCGAAAATCCCGTCGCTCTCGCCGACAATCCCTTCGCCTTGAAGGCCGACAGGGTCAGGGGGGCGGGGCTCGCCTACGTCAGGACCCAAAGCGAAATAACCCTTTCCAGGGGCTTCAAGGCCAAGGTCAGCCGCGAGCTTCTGTTGAGCGGGAATTTCGAAAACGTCCGGAACGGGGTCTCCCTGGGGAAGGGGAATCCCATGGCCATCCTTCGGGAGACGCTCGAGGGCGTCGACACCAATTTGAATCTCTTCAGCCTCGACAAGGAGGCCGTTCCGGCTCTCAAAAACATAATGACCTCCTCCGGGGCGGACGCGGAAACGGTCGACGAACTCATGGAAGGACTCGCGGCCGAAGGGGGTCTTTCGGTTCAAAACGTGATGCTCGCCCTTTTCAAGGGCCAAAGCTCCCTCGGGCCCGGGGCGGGGAGCGGGAGCGGCCTCGCGGCCACGGAGGAGGGCCTGAACAATTTGGGTCAGTTCCTCCTGGGACTCGGGCTTTCCCTCGAAACCGTCAAGGCCGTCACGACCGGGACGGCTCCCGGGTCCCTTCTGCCGGCCTCGACCCTCCGGGGTCTCATAACCTCCGTCGAGGGAGGGGAAGAGGCCTTGTCGGGCCTCATCGGGGAGGGGGAACTGAACTTCCTGGCCCTGGCCCTTCAATCCATGGCCCGGGGAACGGAGACCGTCAACGGGGTGAACCTGCTCCTCTCCTCGAATCCCGGAAACGTCACCCTCGGGGACCTTCTGACCTTCCTGGACTCGGTGGCCCAAAACGAAATGGTCCCCTCGACCCTCGAGACGGCCAAAGACATCCAAACCATTCTCTCGAAGATCCAAAACGACCAGGAACTGGTCAAAGCCCCGGTCTTCAACGAAGCCATGCTCAAACTCTCCCTCTTGGGGGACAGGGAAATCGACCGCGATTTTTTCGAGCTCTCCCCGGCCCTTCAGGCGCTTAAGGGGGGAATCTCGGGACGGGGCGCCGGGACCGGCGAATTCGACGGGAACGGAAAGGACGAAAGAAGGGAGAGGGAGGAGAGAAGGCTTCTTTCTCTCGCTTCCGCCGCGAACGGAAACGCCAAATCCGCGGCAATCCGGGGGGGATTTTCGGGAATTTTGGGTGACGAGGCCGCCGCTCAAACGTCCGGGGAGACTTTGGGAAGCAGGGTCCGCGAGAAACTCGTCTACTCCGCCAGAAAAGGAATCCGCAAACTCAGGATGAGCCTCAGTCCCGAATCGTTGGGCGGCCTCGAGATAGAACTCCGGGTCAGGGGAAACTCCCTCACCGCGAACATCAGGGCCGAGACCCTCGAGGCCTACGAGGCCCTGGAAAAAGAAGCGAACGCCCTTAAAAAATCCCTGGCCCTCGAGGGCCTGGAACTCAAACTCACCCTGACCCACGGGGACGGGGGGAGTTACATGGCCGGAAACGGGGAACGCCATTCCCTCGGAAACGGAAACGCCCGCGGTGACCTTTCCGGGAACGGGACGGATGATTCCCCCGGGAACTCCGGGGACGGGGAAGAATTTTCCCCCGACGACGAGTTTCCCGTTCGCGAGGCCGTCCTCGAATTCGGTTTGAACGCCGTGGTCTGACGACCGCGGAGGATCCCCGGCCGCGTCCTTCGAAGGCCGGGGGGGACTTTGAAATCCCGGGGGACAGCCCCCCAAGGAGACCCCTAAAATGGCCGAGATATACTCCGCCGACAATCCCCCGGCCCCCAGAACCTCGGTTCTCGAAGCCTGGACGGCCGAAACCGTTCCCGTCACCGACGGCTCGGAAAGGCAACTGGGAAAAGACGCGTTCCTGACACTCCTTTTGACCCAGCTTCAAAACCAGGACCCCTTCAACCCCATGGACGACACCGACATGACGGCGCAACTGGCCCAGTACTCCCAACTGGAGCAGCTGACCAACCTGAACGAAAACGTGACCTCCATGACGGGTTACATCCAGGCCCAAAACCAGTTCCAGACCCTCACCCTCATAGGGAAGGACGTGAAGGCCCAGTCCAACATCCTCTCCCTCACGAACGGAAAACAGGACGTGACGGCCAAGATAGAAACGGAAACCGCCGCGAACATCCAGGTTTACGTCCTGGATTCCTCCGGAAGCCAGGTGAGGATGTACGACTGGGGGACCATCGAGGCCGGGTCTTACGACTTCTCCTGGGACGGCAAGGACAACGACGGGGTCACCCAACCCGACGGCCTCTACCAATTCCAGGTGACCGCGACGAGCCTCGCGGGCGACGTCATGGACTCGGGGGTCATTCCGGAGATAAGCGGGAGGGTTTCGTCGGTGTCCTTCGACGAGTACGGGCAACCCATAGTCCACCTCGGTCACGCCCAGGTCTCCCTGAGTCAGGTGATGGAGATTCTCCAGACCGACTCTTCGGCAACCGCCTCCGCCTCCGCGGAGACCTGACGGAAAAAAACGGTCAAAGCGCCCGCGGGGGAAAGGATTCTCCCGGGGGAGCGGTCGGGAAAACAAAAACGTCGCGAGCAGGGAAGCGAGCGGGTTCATCCAATTTCGCCAAAAAACGTCGGAAAGGGCGCCAACCGTTTTCCGACGAAACAAATAAAGGAAATCGGGGAAACGACATGAGCATTTCCAGCGCGATGTACGCGGCGGTAACGGGACTCTCGGCCCTGTCCACGGGCATGCAGGTCATAAGCAACAACATAGCCAACGTGAACACCACGGGTTTCAAGGCCGCCCGCACCAATTTCGAGGATCTGATAAGCCAGGACTACTGGTCGAACGGCAAAACCAACCAGATCGGCCGCGGCGTCAAGGTGGCGTCCATCCAACAGATGTTCACCCAGGGCTCCTTCATCAATTCCGCCCAGGACACCGACATGGCCATCGCTGGCGAGGGATTTTTCATGGTTCGCGACAGGGTGACCAATACCTACATGTACACCCGGGCCGGAAACTTCACCTTCGACGCCAACGGCTATTTGGAGACGCCCGCCGGATACGTGCTCCAGGGTTGGGAACTCTCCGTCCCGAAACCCGGGGCCGATCCCGTGAAGATAGGCGTCCCCGTGGACGTCAAGGTCGTGGCCTTGAACGCCCCTCCCCTCGCGACCACCCAGATAAAAGTCGTGGCCAACCTGAACTCCGAGGACGTCTCGGCCTACGTTTACAGCTCCGCGGAGCTGGTGGAACTGTACGCCGAGCAGCAGGCCACCGGGCCCGCGAACTCGGCGAGGATCGCCGCGGAAAAGGCGGTCTACGACTACTCGAGCCACGGCTCGGCCTACGTGAACCTGAGTTCGGCCTTCAACAGGGCCTACGTGAGTTACATGTCGGCCCAGGGCTACGTCCTCTCGGGCGGGGTCTTCGAGAAGACGGTCGTCACCAACCCCTCGACGCTTCAGAAGGCGGAAGCCGCGGCCTCGGCCTCGGCCGCCGCCTGGGCGGCCCTGGGGATAAGCGCCTCCACTTATCCCTATCCCGTGAGCGCCGCGAATTCCATCCTCTATCAAAACGCCTACAACAGCGCCTACGTCAAATACATGACCGAAACGCTGAAATACACCCACATCTCCGCGGACGGTTTCCAGAAGATATCCAGCACCCCGGCCGGGACGACCTTGACGGGGGCCGCGAACCAGACGGCCCTGGCCGCGGCGAGAGTCCTGAACGCTTCCTATTCGACTTATCCCTCGGGGGTCCCGGCGGAAGACCAGGCCTACGAGACGGCTTACGTTTCCTACATGAGCGGCCAGGGCTACTCCCGCCCGCCCGACACTTACCGGACGAATCCCACCGGCGCGGCCATCACGAGCGCCGAAATCTCCGCCGCGAACTACGGCGGGGACCAGGCCGGGACCGACCTGGAGCAGTTGTGGCACGCGGCCGGCTACGCCAAGGAAATGGCGAGGCAGGGCTACTCCCTCGATTCTTCCTACGCCGTCCCCGCCCTCCCGACCGGTTACTCCTCCTCCCCGACGACGACCGCCGCCGCCGCGGCCGTCGCGGCCGGCGAAGCCGCCGCGGGCGGTACTTTCGCGAGTCTCGCGACCGAGGCGGACAAACTGTAATATTGGGACGCCTACGCGAAGAGTCTCCACGCTTCCGGTTACACCCTGACGGGCGCGAACTTCACCACCCCATTGAGCGTGGACGCGACAATAACCCCCGCGGACCTGGCGACGGCGGAAAACTCGGGAGTCTTGGCGGCGCGGGCCATTGAAGCCGGCGTCACGAATTTCGCGGGGATCACAAACGAAGTCGCG
>JAITKT010000176.1 GCA_031278225.1 Deltaproteobacteria bacterium | reverse complement strand
CACCCGTTATGGGCCTTTTTTTTCCAAAACAAACGGTTTTTCGGGTCCCGACCGAAAAATATTTTCTCGCGCCCTCGGAAACGGCGTCAAATCGTAGGTCACGGGTCCTTTTCGACCCGGCACCCCCGAGCCCACGGGTTCACGCGGGGTTGATATATATGCCACCGGAGCCGGTTCCCGCGGTTTCCCCGACGGTTTTCGGAGGGAAATCCCGGGATTTCGCCCCTTCCGGACGAGTTTGTCCCATACGCCCCGGGTATGGGACTCATTATTCCGAAAATAAACGGTTATTCGGGTCCCGAGGGGAATAATATGTTTTGCCCATGGGAAACGGCGTCAAATCGTCGGTCCCGGGTCCTTTTCTACCCGGTTCCCCCCTGAGGTCCCCCGGAGGCCGCTTGGGTCCCAAAGGGATCCATGAGGATTCGGGGAGCCGTTTTCGACGCTTTTCCCCGCGGTTTCGGGAGGAAACCCCGGGATTTCGACCTTTCCGATGTTCGAAATCCGGGTTCCCGCACCGGTTTGGTTCGCGGTCACCTCCGGTTCCCCGGGTCCGGGGGGCGCCTCCGTCCGTCCGGGGTCCGGGGAGATTCGCCGACCGCGACCGGCCGGGCGGGAACGAACCCTGATTTTTCAAAATTTAAAATTTTAAAAAAATTAAACACAAATTGTTATTAGAAAAATTTTAAATATGTTTAAAAAAATTTTTAAAAAAATTATTTTTCCGATTCCAAATCCAACGGAAACTATTTTTCCCTCGGGAAGTTCTCGTCCGTTGCCCCGGTTTCGACTCTTCCGGGAACCGGTCCGGCCCCGGTTAAACGGCGCGTTCCTTCCGCCGAAATCCGCGTGGCGGCGAAGGATTCCGCCTTTCGGCCGCCGGGGGGCCTTGTCGCGAAAGAGACCGCCGTCTCGAAGAAAATATTTTTTTTGACAAAACTCCCAAACACGGGCACTGGAAATTTTTTTCATGAACATTCGTAGCAATGGGAGTGAATATTTTTGTCGTCAGGAGTTTTTTTCGCGCCAAACCTGACGGAGGTCCCCCTTGGTTTCGCTCCTCAGGTTGCGATTCGCGACCCCGCGCCGCGGGTTTTTTCGAGGCCGGTTCAAGGGATTCAAGCTCGCGCGGTCCCCGGCGAATTGGCGTCCGCCTTGACTGAGACCCGCGTTTGGCGGATAATGACTGCTTCGCGAAGGGGCTTTGAGGCCCCGGAAGAGGGCGATTCACGATTTTCGGAGGTCCCTTTGGAGGTTATTGATGGCAAAGTACAATCCCGTCAAGGTTGAGGCCAAGTGGCGGGAAATTTGGGAAAAGAACAAGACGGATTCCGTGGATTTGGACAAGGCCAAGAAGCCTTTCTACAACCTCATGATGTTTCCCTATCCGTCGGCGGAGGGGCTCCACGTGGGAAACGTCTTCGCCTTCGTGGGATCGGACATCCAGGGACGTCACAAAAGGCTCCTCGGTTACGACGTCTTCGAGCCCATGGGCTTCGACGCCTTCGGAATGCATTCCGAGAACTTCGCCCTCAAGACCGGAAGGCATCCGGCCCGGATGGTTCCCAAAAACATAGTCCATTTCAGGGAGGACCAGCTGAAGAAGATGGGTCTCGGGCTGGACTGGGACCATCAGGTGGACACCACGAGTTCGGACTACTACCGCTGGACCCAGTGGATGTTCGTGACGCTCTACAAAAACGGCTTCGCCCACAAGGCCAAGGGGCAGGTCAACTGGTGTCCGGGCTGCAAAACGGTCTTGGCCAAGGAACAGGTGATTGAGGACAAGTGCGAGAGGTGCTCCTCGGTCGTGGAAAAGAGGGACATGGAGCAGTGGTACTTCAAGACCACGGCCTTCGCGGAAGAGCTTTTGACGAAACTCGACGACCTTGACTGGTCGGAACGCACCAAGCTCGCCCAGCGCGCCTGGATAGGAAAGAGCGAGGGGGCCGACGTGGTTTTCAAGCTCGAGAACGGGGAAGAGGTCACGGTCTTCACCACGAGACCCGACACCCTTTTCGGGGCGACCTACATGGTCTTCTCCCCGGAGCATCCCCTCTTGGACGCGATAACCGCGCCGGAGCGCGAGGAAGAGCTCGGGAAATACAGAACCGAGGCCCGGGCCATGAGCGACGCGGACCTCGGGAACGACAAGCGGGAAAAGACCGGGGTCTTCACCGGGGCTTACGCGATTAACCCGGCGAACGGCAAGAGGATCCCCGTCTGGGCGGCCGACTACGTCCTCATGGGCTACGGGACCGGGGCCATCATGGCGGTTCCCGCCCACGACGAGAGGGACTTCGAGTTCGCGAAGAAGTTCGGTCTCGAAATCGTCGAGGTCGTCACGCCGCCCCCCGGAACCCCCGGGGTGGGGGAGACGGCTTACGCCGGCGACGGCTTTCTCGCGAACTCCGGACCCTTCGACGGCCTTCCGGCCAAGACCGAGGGAGCGAGAAGGATCGTGGAGACCCTGGCGGCCAAAGGCGCGGCCAAATTCGTCACCCGCTACAGGCTCCGGGATTGGTGCGTGAGCCGCCAGAGGTACTGGGGCCCCCCCATCCCCATAATCTATTGCGACAAATGCGGGGTCGTCCCGGTTCCCGAGAAGGACCTTCCGGTCGAGCTCCCCTTCATGGAGGACTTCCGGCCCGACGGAAGCGGTCATTCCCCCCTCCACGGAAACGAGGAGTTTTACCGGACGACCTGCCCGGAGTGCGGGGGACCCGCGGTCAGGGAGACGGACGTCTCCGACAACTTCCTCTGCTCGGCCTGGTACTTTTACCGCTACCCGTCCACCGACTTCGACGACAGGCCCTTCGACCCCGCCCGCACCAAAAAATGGCTCCCCGTGGACCTCTACGTGGGGGGAAACGAACACGCCGTCCTCCATCTCCTCTACAGCCGCTGGCTCTGCAAGGCCCTCCACAAGGCCGGGCACATCGATTTCGACGAGCCCTACAAAAAGTTCGTGGCCCACGGGATCATAGTCAAGGACGGGGCCAAGATGAGCAAGTCCAAAGGGAACATCATAAACCCCGACGATTACGTGAACGAATTCGGCGCGGACGCCTTCAGGGTTTATCTCATGTTCATGGGAGCCTATCTCGAGGGAGGCGACTTCCGGGACGGGGGCGTGAAGGCCATGAAGAGCTTTTTGGATCGCCTCGCGACGGCCGTTTCCCCGGGGGCCGGTCCCCTCTCCGACGAGCCCCCGACCGGCTCCGCCCTCCTTTACGTCCTCCACTCCACAATTAAGGCGGTTGGTTCGGACATTGACAGGTTCTCCTACAACACCGCCATTTCGAGAATCATGGAACTCGTGAACCACGCGACCAAGAACAAGATCCGTTCCCGGGAGGTCTCGAGCGTCATCATAAGGCTCATTTCCCCCTTCGCCCCCCATTTGGCCGAGGAGCTCTGGGAAGAGCTGGGGAACCGGGAATCGGTCTTCAAGTCCTCCTGGCCAGAACACAAGGAAGAACATCTCGCGAGACCCGAGGTGGAATACGTGGTTCAGGTGAACGGCAAGCTCCGCGACCGCGTGAATCTCGCCGTCGGTCTCTCCAACGAGGAAATCGACGAAAAGGTGATGAACAGCCCCGCGGTCCTGAAATGGATCGAGGGAAAAGAGCTCGTCAAAAAGATATACGTGCCCGACAAGCTCATAAACCTCGTGGTGAAGTAGATCCGCGCTCTCGCTTAAACGGCCCCTCCCGCCGGAGCCCCCTTCGGGGAGGGAGGTCGGGTCGCCCGGGGTTTTTCCGCCCCCTTCGCGGCCGGTCCGGCGGACCCGGAGCCCCGCGACGACGCGAAAAGCCCCGTTTTGACGAGGGGGACGGCTTTGCCGGCCCATCCGGGGGGTGTCCCCCTGAGAGGGAAAGTCGGTTAAAGTTTATATCGGGGTCGAAGGTTTCCGGAGGGCCCCCGAAGGGGCTTTCGAACCCGAATCCGGCGTCCGCGGCGGGTTTTTCGGGGAGTCGTCCCCCCGTCGACCTTGGAGCAAACCAAAAATCCTCGCGCTCTTCGGGCCCGGCGCCGGTCCCGGGAAACGCTTGACACCCGTTTCCCCTTGA
>JAITKT010000157.1 GCA_031278225.1 Deltaproteobacteria bacterium | reverse complement strand
GCCCGAACACCACGCTCGGGACCCCGGCGAGGTTCGCGACGCCCAGGCGGATCACCGACACCAGGGGACCCGGTCTCGCGTATTCCGCGAGGTAAACCGCGGCCCCGAAGCCCAGGGGTATGGCCGTTATCAGGGCCCCCAGGGCCAGGGCGAGGGTGCCCAAAATGGCCGGGAAGATCCCGCCCGCGGTCATGTTGTCCCTGGGAAACTCCGTCAAAAAGGAGGGGCTTATGGCCGAGATCCCGTTCTTGAAGATGAAAAAAAGAATGGCGGCCATGGTGCCCAGGGTCGCGACGGCCGCGAGTCTCACGAGAAAAAGGGCGATCTTCTCCCTCCGGTAACGGGATTCTGGGTCAAAACCTTCGCGGGGCGAGAGCATGGGCCGGTGTTCCTCGTGCGGGCGCGGCGGTTTGGCCGCGGGACGGTCCGCGAAAAAAGCGGCGAAAAAGAAAACAAGAAAACGATACGGGAAGCGGCGGAAAAAAGAAAGCGACCGAAACGAACGGTTCCCTTCCCACACACCCCCACTCCCCCGGTGGCCCGGAAACCCCGAGGTGACCCCGGGGGACCCGGGGAGTCACCCGGGAGCTCCTCAGGAGTTCCTTCTCCAGTGCCTCCCCAAAAAGAAGGCCAGGAGGTTGAAGGCCAGGGTCAGGAGAAAGAGCACCGCGCCCAGGGCGAAGAGGGCGTGATAGTGGGCGCTCCCCATGGCGGTTTCCCCCATCTCCGCGGCCAGGGTCGAGGTGAGGGGCCTCACGGAGTCGAAGAGGGAGCGGGGGATTTGGGCCGCGCCCCCCGCGACCATGAGAACGACTATGGTTTCCCCCAGGGCTCTCCCCAGCCCCAGGATGACGGCGGTCGAAAGGCCGGAGAGGGAGGAAGGGACCACCACCTTCCAGATGGTCTCGAACTTCGTGGCCCCCAGGGCGTGGGAGGCGTCCTTGACGCTCTGGGGGACGGCCGAGAGGGCGTCTTCCCCCAGGGAGGCTATCGTCGGGGTGGCCATGACCGCCAGAAAAATCCCGCAGTTCAAAACGTTCAAGCCCGTGGGGAGATTCAAAACGTTTTGCATGAACGGGGCCACGAGGATCATCCCCACGAACCCCAAAACCACCGAGGGGATGGCCGCCAGAAGCTCCACGCAGGGTTTCAGCCACTCCCTCGCCCTCCGGGAGGCCACCTCGGAAAGATAGATCGCGAGTCCGATCCCCAAGGGGGCGGCCATGGCGATGGACACCAGGGTGACCGCGAGGGAACCGGCCGCGAGGGCCAAAGACCCGTAAGAGGGGTCGGGGTAGGTCGGGTACCAGTCGAGGCTGAAGAAAAACTCGGAGAGGGAGACCGCCCCCGAGTCCCCGGTGTTGACGAAGAGCCCCGCGGCCTCGGAGAACAGAAAGATCATGATGAGGAGCATCTGCCCCAGGGCCGCCATGGCGCAGACGAGAAAAAAGATCCTCACGCCTTTCTCGGTGGGGGAGAGTTTGGGGACGAGAAGGATCCCCTCGCGTTCTTTTCCCGGCCGGGTCATTCTCTCCCGTCCGTTTTTCCGGGATCGCCCTCCGCCCGGGCGTCAAGGCTCCCGTCGCTTCTCCCGTCCAATCCGCCCTCTTCCCCTCCCTTGTCCGGGGTTTCCCCCGAAAAACCGGAGGGAGCGACCGCGCCCGCTCCGGCGCCCGGGACCTCCGGGATTGGAACGGAAGAGGTCCCCTTCTTCCGGGGGGGCGGCAAAAATCCCTCCTTTTCTATGATTTTCCTCCCCTCCTCCCCGTCCAGAAAGGCCAGAAAATCCCGGACGGCCCCGGAGGCCGGTTCCCGGGTGAACACGTACAGCTCCCTCGACAGGGGATAGGTGCCCCGGGAGACGTTTTCCAGCTCCGGACCCACCCCCCCCACCGTCAGGACCTTGACCCCGCCCGTCAGGAAACCCAGCCCCACGTAACCTATGGCGTTGCGGTTGCCGCCCACGGCGTAGGCCACCCCGCCCGAGGAGGGCTGCACCTGGGCGTCCCTTCTGTAGCGTTTCATCCTGAGGACCAGGGCCAGCCACATCTCGAAGGTCCCGGAGCTGGAATCCCTGTTTATCGCTATGATGGGCCTGTCCTCCCCTCCCAATTCGCTCCAGTTGTCGTAAGTCCCGTCGTATATCCCTTCCAGTTCCGCGAGGCTCAGGTCGTCCACGGGATTTTCCGGGTGGACTATGACGGCCAGGGAGTCCAGGGCCACGGTGTGCCTCTCGAGGGTCTCCTTTTTGTCCGAGGCCCTGTTCCTCTCCGCGGGGAGAAGATCCCTCGAGGCCCCGGCGATGTCTATGTTTCCGTCCACGAGGCTCTTTATGCCCTCGCCCGTCCCGGTCCCGGAGACGGAGATTTGGATCTCGGGACGGAGCTTCCGATACGCCTCGGCCGCCGTCAAAGCCACGGGAAGCACGGTCGTGGAACCGGAGATCATGAGACGGGTTTCGAATCTGTCCGCCGCGTGGGATTTGGCGACATAAAGGGAAAAAACGAGGGCGACCGCCGAAAACGCGACCATCCCCGCGCCAAAAACTTTATTTTGATTCGGAACCGCGAAAAAGGGAGTCATGCGAAGAATTTATCACCATGCGGGGCGGATTTCAAGAAATCCCCGAAAAACGCCGGCCCCCGCCCGCGGTTTTCCGCCCCCGCCAAACCCGAAGGAAAACCGCCCCCGGGGAAACCCCGACGCCGGAAAAAGCGTCCCGTCGGAGCCCGATTCGCCCCCGCGGGGATCGTTTTCCCGGGGGGTTTCCCGCGGCCGGAAGAAACCCTCCCCGAAGCGAAGGCCGCGTTCGGAGGCCGGTTTCCCGAAAGACCCCCTTGACTTCCCCGCGAAATGAACGTTCGGGGCGTTTCCCGGCGCGGGTTTTCCCATGAAACGCGAAATAAGTCAAATAAACGAAAAAAAGGGAAAAATATGGAAAAACCGCTAACTTCGCGACAAACGGACTTAATCGAAAAAAAGGGGACACCAAACAAGACGATCCGCGAAGACGCGGGAACGCCCGACGACGTCCCGAAATATCGGCGAAATGTCGCCGAACGTCTCGAAATCACCCGGAACGCGCGACCCGACCCGCGAGGAGGGGACGGGACGATTCGCGAAATCACTTTTTCCTTTGGTCTTCCCCTAGAAAACCGGGACGTTCCGTCAAGTGCATTTCTTCGGTGCGAAAGATTCCGCCCCGGCCATTTCCCCGTCCGAAAACGAGGCGCGAAAAGAGCTCCGCGGTTGGTTTCGCTCCCAAACGGATTTTTTCAAACGAAGTCTTGAATTTATTGTGGAAATGTGTGCCTGTTCGACAAAATGAACGAAAACGGCAAAGAGCCCGACACAACGGACACTTTGTCTCGCCTCTTCGCTCCCGTCGACAAGAAACGCGACGCCGCGGCATACTCATGAACGCGGGATTTCGACAATGACGAAAAGTTGTTCAATGACCATGACTTCGTAAAACTCAAATATTTTCGACCGGAATACTCGCGCGAAGACATGATCTCGCGGAAACGGACAGATGACGCGGGGAGGTGAAAAATGCCGAACGGTATGTGGCACCGGCGCGAAGGACGGAATGGAAAAGATTCTTCGCCGGCAAATCGCGAAACACCTTGAAATCGGAACGCCGCGCGAAAAAATTCCCGCCATGCCGCGCGTAACCGAAGAGGAGTTCGAAAAACCGACGGAGGCGCTTAAAAGCGAAAATGATGAAACGCCTCCCCGTCAAACCCGCGGGATCGACCCCTGACCTCAGTGCCGATTGGGATAAGATCCCGCCTCCCCGAACCGGCTCCGAAACCGACGCCGAGAAGATTCGCGGTCGGGTTTTTTCGGGGAAACGATAAAAAGACCGCGCGGCCGCCGACGCCGGCTTTATGTCCATTCGCCTCGGACGCGCCCGTCCTTGTCGCGAACGCGACGTTCCCGGATGCCGCCCGAAATCGTCGAACCCAAGCGGACATCGCGCCGGTCCGTCGTTCGCTCGTCATCCGACGGTGTCGCGATCGGCGGTTCCCGAAACGAATGCCCTTTATCAAAGACGGGTACCCGTTCGAAACCGGTCACGTCACCGACGTCCGAAACAAAAAAAGCCATCCCCCGCGAAGAGCGGAAATGGCACCATCCCCGCCCGGAAACTCCCTCAAAACCCCGGAAACCGGAACCCGTCCAGGAACGGACGACCGCCGTCCCGCGGTTCGGACGGGTTTAATGGTCGCGGCCGTCCCTTCCCTCCGGAAACAACGTTTCCCGGAAAAACATGGGGTGACCCGGGGCGGAAGCGCCGCGACCGGGAACGGGCCCCGAAAGACCCGAACGCGAAAAGGCGCGGAGGCGGCTTCGCGCCTTTTTTCGCTCCAATCGATAAAAGGCGAAAAACAAGGCCCCGACAAACCCGAGTGACGGGCTCGGGGGCTCATGCCGCCCGGCGGATGCGGATCCGGTCTCCCCGCACTCTCCCGGTCCGACGCCGCGAAGATTTTCCCTCCGGTTTTTCGACATTATTTCAAGACCTCGACGGCCCGCGTCGCCGACTCCTTTCACCCGTCCGAGACGCCCGGTTCCGGGTAACGGTTCGGGACTTCCGGGGTTGCCGCCGAATCGTTTCGCTCCCGCCGGGGACCCGGGCGGACTCCCCCGCCCGAACCAAATTCCTTTTTGTTCCGACACGGGTACCCCGAAAACCCGATGTTTTTTTCCGAATCATCGGGAAACGCGGGAAATCCTTTCGTTTATCTCGAGCTTTTTTTTCGGAGCTCTTTAACGTCCGAAAACACGCGCCCCGGTTTGGTCGCGAGGTCCACCGGACCCTCCGCGGCTCCGCCCCTTCGCCCCGCGGGACCCGCCCGGCGCGGAAGCGCGGAAACGTTTCGGGTTTCGATCGGGGATCCCCCTTGAAGCCGCCGGAAACACCGTCCGGCGCCGGGAGCCCCGGACAAAACAGACTCGGGAAGCGGAAACCCGAGGAACAAGCCCGAATCCCCCGCGGCGGGACGGGGACATCATGCCCGCGATTTTCCCGCGTCCGGCCGCTCCGAACGGCGGGTAGGAAAGTTGGCCGCGCCGGCCCCGAGCCCGTCCGGTCCGGGTTATTCGCGTCCCTCCAAGGCGCGGGCGACGACTCCGGCTTCCGCGGTCGGGGGTTCCGGCAGCATACCCCGGTCCGGAAAACCTCAAGAGCGTTTCCCGTCCTCCGGGAGCAGACGGCAGTCGTCCCCGAGGCTTTTCATCCAGGCTTTGATCCCGGCTTCGTCCCTCGTCACGACGGTCAGGGTGAAGGCGCCGTTCTTCTCGTCCTCAATCTTCTGCTCTTCGGCCCAGACCCGCTCCCTCACGTACTCGGCGGTCTCTCCGGCGCGGAAACGCACCCGGTAGGTTTTGGCTTCCGGAAGAGCGTAACCGAAGACCTCGGGATCGGGCTCCGGGACCTCGAAAGCGAACATCCAATCCGTCAACGGGACCTGGTCCGCGCGATGGACCGGGATGTGGGTCCATTTCTTGAAAGTGTTGTCGGCGTTGAGTTCGGCCCCGAAAGCGGAAATGCCGTCGGTGAGGCCGACGAGCCCGCCCGGGGCGAAGGGCCCCGTGACGACCGTCCCCTTGTCCGCGCCCTTGTCCGCGCCCTTGTCCGCCCCTTTGTCCGCCCTTCCGACCCTGCGGGTGACCATCACCGTGTTCTTGTTCTCCGCCGCGAACAGAAGCTTCTCGATGAGACCGCGGCGCTCGGAATAGTTCAGGCGTCCGACGCCGCTGAAGGAGAGCCGCCTGCGCCGGGTGGCGTCGAAGAGGGAGTTTTCCTCCGTGACCTTCACGGCCAGGTCGAAAACCGTCCCGTCCATGCGCTCGGTGACCTCCCTTTCGACGTGGCTCTCGGAGAGGTCCCTGCAGACGCTCAGATACCTGACCTCCTCGTAATTCATCCCCAGTCTCCCCCCGTCCCTCGGGCTCATCCGGTACCACCTTTTGTTCAGGACGTCCGTGCCCGTCTCGAGATTGGATCCGATGACCTCCTCTATCTCCCGCGCGAAACGCGCGACCGAGACGGAGGAGCAGCCCAGCCAGGAGGCTATTTCGGACCGGGTGTGCTTCCCGTTTTCGAACATGAGCTTTTTGAACACGCGGAGCAACTTTACCGAAGGGGTGTTTTCCCCTTGGTTTTTTTCCTTTGTTTCTCGCATTTTTTTGAATGTTTCCCTCCGAGGGGTCCCGGGGTTTCGAAACGCGCGGGAATTTTAACTTTCCCGCGAAACCCGAAACAAACCCGAAACCGCCTCAAAATCGCCCCCGGTTTTCGCGACCCCGGCGCCGGGTTCCGTCCGAAGGACGACGCCGGGATTCGCGATTTTCCAAAACGAGACCTTCCCGCCCGCGCGTTCTTCTTCGAACGCCGCGGCGGCGAAAAAAATTCGCGGGGTCGAAATCGCGACCCGAAAACATGTTAAAGACCAAAACGAACCTTGTCAAGGGTATTTTGAAAATTGTACAAGCGTTTCCCTCAATTTTTTTCGCGATTTTTTGCCCATTCGTTTTTTGATTTTTTCACCTTCAATTGCGATTAAAAAATTTTTTTAACTACAATTCGCTGAAATTTTTAACCACAAACCCGAAAACCGGCCCGGCATGGCCCGGGGCTCCCCTCCCCCGGATCCGCCTCCCGACCATTCCGTTCCGCCTTCCGGGACCCCGTTCCGCCCGCGGTTCGGCCCCGGTTGTCCCGGGTCGCGGCGCGCGTTTCCGTTCCCCCGGACCTCCAGCGCCCCTCACTCTTTCCGCCTTTCGCTTTCCCCCTTCCGCCCCGCCTCCCGGACATCGGGTCCCCGGCATCGGTTCCTCCATCTTCCCGCGACGCCCGGCCCGAGCCCCGGACGCCCGGGGACGAGCCGCGAGCCGCGGGTCGCGAGCCCCGAAACGCGAGCCGATGACGCCGGCTTTCCGGAAAGCGAAAAAGGCAAAGGGAGCCGGGTGGCCCCCCTTGCCTTCGGGTGAACTTTTTTCCTTTTTTTTCTCTCTTAAGCCCTCCTTTCCCTTTTTGATTTTCCCGTCAATGGTCCCGGGGAAGCTTCTCGACGAATTCGAACCTTATGACGAGATCGCCTCTTTGGGCGTTTTTGGGGGAGTAACCCCCCGCGTTTCTGAGTCTTACCTTTCCCCTCCCGAGGATCTCGGGGGTCAGGGTCACGCGGAGCCTCGTTTTTTCCTCCGTCGCCCCCTTGCCCCCGCACCTTTCGCAGCGGCGGGGCTTGTACACGAAGCCGTTTCCCTCCCTGCTCAGGGTCACTCCCTGACCCAGGCACCTCGGACAGGCCTCGGGGCGGGTCCAGGGGAGGTTCAGGCGGACGTCGGCGTTCGCGGCGGGCCTTTCCAAAAGAATGTCGTAATAAACGTCAAGTCCCGCCCGGTTTTCGCCGATAAAGACGTAAGAGGTCCCTTCCGTCGCCCGGAAATCGGAGGCGCCCCCGGCCTTCTCGCAGCCCAAGGCGTCCGTCACCTCTTTCAATAGTCCCTTGTAGGCCTCGTGAGCCCTCATGAATTTTCCGGAATCGGCCTTCGCGCCCTCGCCGTTCGAGTCGGGATGGCAGCTTTTGGCAAGCTTCCTGTAATCGGCCTTAATCTCTTCGGGGCCGGCTCCCTCTTTCAGGTTCAACTCTTTGTACATGCTTGGGCGTCTCATGTTGGCCTCCGATCCCGACGATTGAATTTCTTCTCGAGGGCTGTGATGCAACACCCGTGCCGGCCTGATATGATCGTGATTTTGCGGGGTTTCCACAAATAATTCGCCCTTCTTTCCCCGCTTTTCCCAAAAATTGTGAAGCCGGCTTCACAATTTCGGCTCCCGGACCCCGGTTTTTCCGGATTCCCGGGGACTCTCACCCGGACCCGGAACTTTTTTCGGGAAAACTCACCCCTTCCGGGAGCTTAACCTTGGTCTTTTTCCGGTTTTTTCGTCAAAATAAAACGATGATAATAATCGTTTCTCGTTATTTTTCCCTTAAAGTGTGAAGTAAACTTCACACTTTTGCGGGATTTTTTTCGTCTTTTTCTCGAAACCAACCTCGAGAATCCGGAAAA
>JAITKT010000136.1 GCA_031278225.1 Deltaproteobacteria bacterium | reverse complement strand
AAGGAAGGCGAGGACCGGCGCGAGGCGCGATGCCGCCCGCGCTTTCGCGAAAAGCGTTTTTGCGGAGGGGCCGCGCCGGGACGCGGCTGTCGGGGGGAGCGGTTTCATATGACCCCGGGGAGGCGTTCGTCGGCGCCCGGGAGGGCCCCCGGGAGCGGGTGAGTTCCGGGCATCCCCCGGACCCGGGACCGTTCCGGAACGGCCGGGGGTTTCGGGGGGGCGGGGACGCCCCGACGATTCGCGAATCGCGGAAAGACGAAAAAACCCGCCCGCGGGTCCTTTCCGGGGGACCCGCGGGCGGGGGCGGAAATCATTCGCAGCGGTCCTCTTCCCGGCCTCCGCCGGCGCACAGGAGCTTGAAGTCCACCCTGTCCTGGAAATGTTTGTCCCTCAAAATCCTCGTGTCGAGGTTGTAGGAGAAATCGGCGCGGGGACCGGCCGCGGCTCCCCTTCCGGTCACGTGGCCTTCCGGGACCAGGCCCAGGGCGGCCCCGTTTTGGGCGCAGAAGGCGGCGGCGACCTGGTCTATGGGACGGATGGCCACGGCCAAACGATCCGAGGGGGTGATGTTTTCCTCTATGGCGAGGACGAGATCCGCCCCCTTCTTGGCGGCGCAGATCATGGGTTCCGGGTGCCTCAATTCCTCCGCGTCGCAGAAGCGGGTGACGAGGGGTCCCGCGAAGACGGGGTCGACGAAGCCGTCTTCCGGGCGGGGATGACGGGCGATGTCTTTTCCGTCGATGACGAGGTAAGTTTTGAGGTCGTTTTCCATCCTCGCGGTCATGATTATGACCTTCCGTTCGAGGGAGATCCCCTTGAGGGCGTCCAGGTCCTCTTCGGAATGAGGATAATGGGGAAGGGCGACGAGAGTGTCGACGTACAGGGTGTCCAAACGCTCTTCCAGAAAGCGGACCGGATTTTCGCCGGGTCCCGGGGCGAAGAACCTCACGTCCACCCCCCGGGGGGAGGGAAGACCCAGGGTGTCGGTGATGCTGCGGAAGAAAATGAGGTTCGCGTATATCCTGTGATAAACCCAAGGTCTGCGCCGGGAAAGGATCCCTTCCCGGATCTCGTTTCCGGCGAATCTTCCCTTTTCGTCCAGGGGAATGTCCACCGTCGGGCAGGCGCTGTCCGGACCCTCGTGGGCCAAAAGGGACTCCCCCTCCGGGGAGAAGACGTGACTCACGGAATCCTCGCAGTCGAACATCTCCTCTTTTCCGGTCCTGTTGCAGGCCGCGAACCAGACCCCGTTTTCCAGGGCCCTGAAGCGCCAGATGCTCCCGGGAAACTCGTTCGTCGGGGGCCAGTTGGCGGGAAGGAGAACGAGGGAGGCCCCCCGGAGGGCCGTGACCCTCACGGGGAGGCTGTGGTAGGAGTCGGAGCAGATTAATATCCCCGCCTTGCCCCAGGGGGTGTCGAAGACGTTGTCGTCCTCGGGATTTCCGGGACAGGCCCATCTGGACTCGGCGTTTATCTTTCTGTAACGGGAGACGAGCTTCCCCTCGGGGGAAAAGGCGAAGGCCGAGTTGTGAAACATCCCGGTCGCCCGATCCCTTTCCCCGAACCCCGTCACGAGAAAGACCCCCCGCTCCTTCGCGAAGGCCGCGAAGGCTTTGGCGGAGGGTCCGTCCGCGGGTTCCACCCGGTGTTTTATGGCCTCCCTGTCGCGGTAACGGTAACCCGAAAGACCCATCTCCGGGGAGACGATGATCTTCGCCCCGCCGTCCGCGGCCTTGGCGGCGAGAGAGAGGATGTTTTCCCTGTTCTTTCGATTTTCCCCGTACAGCACGTTTAAATGCAAAAGGGCCAATTTGACGCTGTCGCTCATGTTTTTTCCGTCCGCGGCGAGGTGACCGCTTCAGGCCCCCGCGGCGGATCCCGCGGGACGGGGCGTTCCGGCGGACGAGGCCGCGCCCGGGCCGCGGGTCTTTCTTATCTTGTCCAGGTTGTCGGCCATTTCCATCAGGGGCTGGCGCCTCACCCGGTGGGGCAGGGCCAGCTCGCTCGCCCTTTCGACGTCGGCGTCGGTCACGGCGGTCCTGCCGTTCCAGGCGGCGATGGTTTTCGCGGCCTTGAGGATTATTATGTCCCCCCTGTGCCCGTCGACCCCCACTTCCAGACAGAAGCGGGCGATTTTCAAGAGGAGGTCCCGGGTATGGGTGACGGAGGGGAGCAGTTTTCTCGCCCCTTCGATCCTCTCGGTCAGGGCTTCGGATTCCGCGCGGTGAGATTGGCAGAAGGCTTCGGGATCGTCCTCGAATTTGGCCCTTCTTTCCATGACCGCGACCCTGTCGTCGAGGTTCAGGATCCCCTCGATGTTCACGCAGAGCCCGAACCTGTCCAGAAGCTGGGGCCTCAGTTCCCCCTCCTCGGGATTCATGGTGCCCACGAGGGTGAAGCGCGCCGGATGGGCGAAGGAAACCCCTTCCCTCTCAATCGTGTTGACGCCCATGGCCGCGCTGTCCAGAAGCACGTCCACCACGTGGTCGTCCAAAAGATTCACCTCGTCCACGTAGAGGATGCCCCGGTGCGCGGCGGCGAGGAGTCCGGGTTCCACTCTCTTTTCCCCGGACTTCAGGGCCCTTTCCAGGTCCAGGGACCCCACCACCCTGTCCTCCGTGGCCCCCACCGGGAGCTCCACCACCTTGACCTTCCTTTTTTCCACGTCCGCGGGATTCAATTCCCGCCCGAGGGCGAGGGAGAGTTCGCGGATGGTGGCCGGGTCCTCGTCGGGGGAGAGTTGGAAGGGATCCCCCCGGATGACCTCCGTCCACGGAAGGATGTCCGCGAGTGCCCTCACGGCCGTGCTTTTGGCGGTGCCCTTTTCCCCCCTTATGAGAACTCCCGAGAGGGTCGGGTTTATGACGTTCAATATCAGGCCCAGGCGCATGTTCTCCTGGCCCACTATGGCCGCGAAGGGATACGCGGGCGCGGTTTTTTTCATTTTTTTTGGTCTTTCTCCGAATCGTTCGTCGGTCGTCTGTCGTTCGTCGGTCTGTCGTCGTTCGTCGATCGGTCGTCGGCCGTCCGTCACCGGTCGGGGGACCGAAACGCGTTTCGCCGAAAATCAAATTGTCTTTTTTTTCGGAGCGCCCGGCACGGGAAGGAACGCCCCGCCCGGGGGGCCGCCCGCGTTCGCGGCGTCTTTTTCCCCCGCGGTGTCTTTTTGCCCCGAGGCGCCGTCATGGAGCCGCGGGGGGGTCACATCTCGCTCCTCGCGATGTCGATGAGTGTCTCGGCCTTGAGGTCCTCGGTCTTGAAGTAGTCGGCGCCCAGGGCTTCGGCGAGTCTCGCG
>JAITKT010000494.1 GCA_031278225.1 Deltaproteobacteria bacterium | reverse complement strand
CACGCTCCGCGCCGCGTCTTTGACGCTACCGTCCCTGCCAAAAACCATGGCCGTCGTCCTGAAATCGGCTCTCGAGCACCGCTTCCGCCGCCAACCGCGAGGCTTTCCCCGCCGAGCCGGCTCCCTCGGGCGACTTCAAGGTTTTTCCGACAACCCGGGCCGGCGGTGGTTTCCCGAAGCGAACGGGACGCCCTCCGGACCCAGTCCCGTCTCGGGGAAATCCCACATGCCCTCGGGCGCTGGGGCCGGCCGCGAGAGAATTCCGAACCCCGCAGACGCTTCGGGCGCCGGGAGCGCCGACACCTCCACCCCATGGTGCGACGTCGTCCCCGGCATCGGTGCCAAGGGTCCGATCATGGCCCGGCACAAAAGCATGAGAGTGGTCAAGGTTCGGGACAAGATGGCCGGGAAGGACGTATGGCCGTGCTTCGGTAAGCTTGAAGACGGGTCGGAGAATCACGCCCCGCGCGACGCGAGATCCCCGTCCGGCCGGCACCGTCACATGCTTTTCACGTTCATGGCCCATCCGTTTGGCGACAAACCGCGTCGAACGCGCGGTATCAAAGCGGACTCCCCTCCCGGGCCGGGCCCATTCATCGAAGTCCCCCCCACCGCGCCAACGGATGATTGCCGCGAGGCCGTCGTCGAAGTCCGGAACGCCCGGCCGACAAGCCGCGCGGGAACCGGCGCTTGCCCGAAAGGGCCCCGCGGGATTCCGAACGGCGGGCCGAACGAAGGTCATAATCAGGCCGGTCTCGCGGAAAGTCGGGGAGGCGTTCGAAAAGGCCAAACATTCGCCGATGAGCGCGAGCAACGCCTTCCGCGGCCATTCCAAGACAAAATTCGAAATGCTTTTGAACACGGTGGGCGGGAAGCCCCGCCGGGAAAAAAATGTCATTCTCAAAAGTACTTTGTAGTGTCATTTTTTTCCCGGTTTTGATTCGGTCACTCTCACTTTCGAAGTGATTGGTCTATTCACTTTTGAATCAAAGGCACTTCACTGTCAAAATCGAATCAGACTACCATATGAGCTTGCGGGTAGCACATGTTGTGCCTGCCGAAAGAATGAACTTTGAATCGATTTTGTCGATTTCGCATGCCTCGAAAATCCGGGTAAAATTGGGGTCACGCGAAAAAACTGAAAAAAAGTGCTAAAAATCGATTTTTTTGTGGTTTTTTTAAAAAAACTGCCCTTTTTGGGTAAGATTCGAACAATTCTCTTGTCATGCCTTTTCTTTTTTGATAGTATCGCATTATTCTTCAATTGTAGGTGAAAAAGTCCTTTTTTTACCGATTCTGAGCCTTTGGGACCCGGTTCCCGTGAACGGCTCTTGTTTTAAGGAAGACCGGGGTCGTTTCCGGATGGCTCCCCGACGGGGTCAGAGGTCATTTCATAAGGTCATGGGGGTCTTTCGTTGCTCCGAAGGCGGGCGCTTTCGGACGATATTCAAACGCTCAATCGATTTTTCCGTTTTTCCGAGGCCGACCCCGAAACGGGGTGGCCGTTCGAAGCGAACAGCTTGAAATCTTTTCGAAGGCTTTATCGGGGAGACCCGAAGCCGTTGTTTTGGAATCGCGGGATTGTTTCCCCGTCCCAAGGTTCCATGCGTTTTTTGAGGGGGGAAAGGCGTGAAAATGATTCGAGGCGGCTTGGCGAATCCTGACTCTTAGACTGCCAATGTGGCACCATGGCGCGGAATAAGAGTGGATGACATGTCCGCGGAGCCTCCGTTCGATGGAAAAGATTACGGGAAAACCAACCCCTTCCCTCCGAAGAGGACGCCGAAACGCCCGACAAGGGAAAAATAGACCCGCGAAGCCGGATTAATCACGGGTCAATCAAGCGCCATGGCGCGGAAAAAGAGCGGATGACATGTCCAAAAAGAAAAAAAGGCAAATCAAGACGCGGAAGGTCCAAAAAAAGACCGTGAAGGTAAAGAACAAGGCCGGCCGCTCGCATCTGTTAACCCTTGAGAAAATAGACGGGTTGACCGGGATGTCGCGGGACCGGAAGAAGTCGCCCGCTCCCGAAACGGGACGGCCGGCGGGTCCGGGATCTTGGCCGGGTCGGATACTCAAAAGGTTGTTCGGAAGATGGTTTTCCGGCTGACGGTAGGGGGCGCCGCAATCGTCCCGGGCCGGAGGACGGGGATTTCCCCGGCTTTCCTTCCGGGGTTTCGGGGTGTCCCCGCGACGCGCGGTTCAACGTGAAAAACAGGTGAATCAACGCTCGGGCATTCGCACCGGTAAAACCCGGCGCGACTCGGCTCGCCGCCGGCGGTTTGGCCGGTCGCCGTCCGTCCGGGCATGGCCGCGATTTCCGTTTCGTGACGAAACGGGAAAGGAGTTCCAATGGTGTCGAATGACCCGACGTTCGAAGTCGTTTCCCCCGGCGGGAACGACAAGGCGTCGATGTTTCTTTTTCGGTTCTTCTCCGAAGAGGACGCCGAAACGCCCGACAAGGGGAAAAAGGAAACCCGCGAAGCCGGATTAATGGCCGGTCAATCAAGCGCCATGGCGCGGAAAGAGAGGGGATGACATGTCCGAGGATCCTTCTTTCGAGGGAAAAGATTCCGGGAAAACGAATCCTTGCCCGGCCGAAGAGATCGGCGAAACGCGTGACGAAACGCCCGACGAAACGCCCGGCGAAACGCCCGGCGAAACGCCAGGCGAAACGCCCGACGAAACGCCCGACGAAACGCCCGGCAAGAGAAAAAGGGAAATCAAGACCCGGGTAATCAAACACGAGGACGGGAAGGTCAATAACAAGGACAAGAAGCTTCACCTTTTCACCTTCGAGCAAATCACCAAGATGTCCGGGTTGGAGCTGAGCTCGAAGAAGTCGCCAGATCCGAAAAAAGACGAGTGAACTCCCGGTCGGACCGCGGGGTCGTTGACCGGCCCGGAAACGGGACGGCCGGCGGGACCGAAAGGAGGAAAAAAGGCTAGGCGGGAACCCCGAAAAGCGTCCGCCAAAAACGACGCGACCGCGGGCGAGTGTCCCGGCGGTCCGGGATCTTGGACGGGCCGGGGACTCAAAAGGTCGCTTGGAAGATGGTTTCCCGGCGGATGGTCGCGGGCGCCGCGATCGTCCCGGGTCGGGGGCGGGGATTTTCGGGGTTTTCCGTCCGGAGGGGCCGGGCGGGCGCGGTCATCGTTTTTCGCCTTTCTTTCGGGGCGTTCCGGGTGACCGGGCGACGCGCGGCGTCATGTTTCCATCACATGGGTCAATAACCCGGGCATTCGCGCGGGCAACGCTTTCGCGACGACGCCGGCCGAGGAAAAATTACCCGCGGCCGGGTGCCCGGTCATCGTTTCGTTATCCGTTTCCGAGAGAAACGGGAAAGGCAGTGACATAAATGGCCGAAGACAAAAACGACATAGACGTTTCCCCGGGCGTGAAGGACAAATCGCTGTTATATTACTCCATTTTCGAAGAGGCGGGCGTATTTCCGTTCGCGCGAATGGGCTCTCTCGAAAAATTCTTCTTCGAGGGGATTTGCTGGGGGCACACGGTGGAAGAAATAATCGAATATTTGTTGTTCGGCCGCGAGAGCGACTGAAGCGTCGGATGGAGAAAGATCTTGGCCAAGTTCGACGCCGATGGTTTCCGGGTAATGTTGTCGGTCTTCCGCGACGGGAACGGTCCCCAAAGACGAGTGGATACGTTCATGGGCATCCTCTTCCGTATTTCGCGGCTTCCGGCGGGAGAGGTCGGGAGCGGAAAACCCGGGAAAATCCCCGCGAAGCCGGAGAAACCGGACCCGAAGGGGCCGTGCGGCGCGTGGGGGAAGGAGTGGGGCCGGAAGGGGCCGCCCGGCGCGGAAGAAAAGGAGTCGGACCGGTCGGGGCCGTCCGCTCGGGCGGGGGCGGTTGAGTGGAGTCACGCGCGGAGTCCCCCGGAATAATCCGCGGGAGCCGGACGGATCCGCCGGTCGGGCGGTCGGGGTCACCGGGGACGGGTTCGGAATTCTTTCTGAGCCCGTCCCCGGATGCCCGGTCATTGTTTCGGTCTCCGTTTCCGAGGGAAACGGGAAAGCGGACAACGCACATGAAGGAAGATAAAATGGACATAATCGGTACTCAGGGCGGGAACGACGAATCGTCGCTTCCTCGCTCCCATGACTCTTTGTTGGTGACGATCGTGTTGAGCACGATTGGCCTGTTCTGCTCGAAGCTGGGGGAAATACTCGGTATTTCCGTTGTGGGCAAGAACGTTCTCGAAGCGCTTCGCTCCGTGTCCGGGGTTTGGCGGGAGTTTGACGATCCGCGGAGAAACGAATTGATCCGCGTCGCGCTGGAGGAATGCGCCTTCGAAAAGTCGCAAAACAACCTCGTGCACCGGTTCATGGAAGTGTCTCTGTGTTTGTTGAATAAATTGTCGGACCCGTGTTTGTTCGATTATCTTTACGCGAATTTAAGGGTCTTGTTCTGCATCGTGGGGCATCCGGAAATGACGAGAAAGGAGAGGGCGGATTTGTTGGGAATCGGGGAAAAAGCGTTTTCGTCCTGCGTCAGCAGATTGAACAAATTCATGTCGACGAATAACGAGCTTTCCTTATTTTTTCGCGCCATTTGCGAAAACTTCGGCATGTTTCCGGTGGCGGCGATGAGCCCTCTCGAGAACTTCATCTTTATCGCGACGTGTGACGGGTACACGGAAAAGGAAATAACCGATTATTTGTACCCCGACCACAAGATCAACTGCCGCGTCGAAAGGAGAAAGATCCTGGCCAAGTTCAACGCGAAAAGCTTCGAGGAATTATTGTCGTTCTTCGTTTGCGGGAACGGCCCCAAAGACGATTGGAAGATATTCATGGGCATCGTTTTTCGTTTCTCGCCGCTTCTGGTGGGAGAGGTCGAGAGCGGGAAACTCGAGAAAATCGCCCTGGAGCTGGAGAAGCGGGCGAAGGAGCCGTCCGGCGGGGAGGGGAAGGAGTAGGACGGGGAGGGGCTCCGGGGACGGGCCGGAATTATCTCCGAACCCGTCCCGAATCCCCCGTCGTCCCCTTCGAAAAACCCGATTCGCGCGTGTTTCGGAAAAGCGTTCCGGCCAACGGGCAAGCGCCAAAAGATTTGGTCATCCGGACAAAGCGCTTCCAATGGCCGTTTCCCGGCGGACGGTCGCGGTCGCGGTCCTTGCCCCCCGCTTTTCCCGCGGGG
>JAITKT010000471.1 GCA_031278225.1 Deltaproteobacteria bacterium | reverse complement strand
GGATGGAGATCGATTACCTCATCTCCTCCTCGGGTCTCGGGACCTCGAGCTTCGGTCCCTCGGGACACCAGGAGCTTCTCTCGAGCGCCTCCTTTTCCGACTCCGACGCGAGACTCGCCATCGAAGCCGCGACGGAATTGGGGCTCGGGTTTTTCCTCGGCTTCGCGCCCCCGGAGGCCCATAATTTCTTCTACGAATTCCCGAAGGCCGGGGGGGCTCCCTCCTGTTTCGCCACCCGGGTGAATCACGCCGGAACGAACGCCAGGCCCTGGAAGGGGGAGAGGGATTTCCCCATGGCCCAGGTTCTCCTCATGGCGCCCCCGGACCTCATGCCCGGGGTGCGGAAACGCTTCGGGGAACTGGCCCCGGGTCTGTCCCAGGTCCTGTGCACCTCCCCCTACGGGGACGGCTGTCAGTGGCTGGAGGTCTACCCGGAAGGGGTCTCCAAGGGAAGGGCCGCCGAAAGGCTCGCCCGCTCCCTGGGGCTCGGGGCCGGGGACGCCGTGGCCTTGGGAAACGACCACAACGACACCGACCTCCTCGCCTGGGCCGGGGACGCCTTCGTGAGCTCCGACGCCCCGGAGAGCCTGAAGGCCCTTCACGAGAACATGCCGAGGGCCGGGGAGGGCTCCCTGGATTACGTTCTGAAACGCTACCTCGGGAAAGTCTGACGACCTCCCCCCTTTTTTCGACGCCATGAGACCCGACGACCAGCTCTCCATATACGAACTCCGGACGCCCTCCGAAAAGACGAGGGACCTTTTGGACGGTTGCGACCTGAAGGCGCTCCTGGGTCCGGACCTCATCGGTTATCACTTCGAGGAGGACTTCGCCTTTCTCTTCTGTTCCGCCAAGATGGATCTGCGGTCATTCCTCGCGACCTTTCCGGGGATGGAGTTGAGGGAAGAGCACAGGCTCCGCTACGACGAATGGCAGGACGGGGCCGGGGCCCCTCCCCTTCTTTTGGGTCCCCTCTCCGTAATCCACCGGGATCCGGACCTCGAGTATCCGGAGGCCCTTTTCGCGGACGATTTCCTCGACTTCCTGAACCGGGACGGAAACGAGGTTTACCGGAAGAGCGTCTTTCCGGAATCCGCCCCGAGAGACCCGGGACCTTACCCCGAACCCCTCCCCCCGCTCGTGATGGACCCGGGTCTCGCCTTCGGTTACGGGGGCCATCCCACCACCAAAGCCTGCCTCTCCTTTCTCCTCCGGGTCATGAGCCCCCAAAATCCGAATAAGCCCCAAACCTTTTTGGACCTGGGGACCGGGACCGGGGTCTTGGCTCTCGCGGCCTTGCGGCTCGGGGGAAAAGAGGCCTTGGGCGTGGATTACAGCCATCTCGCCCGCGAGTGCGCCGCGAACAACGCGAGGCTCAACCGGCTCTCCCGAAAAGCCCGCTTCGCGTACGGCCGGGCCTCGGATTACGCGAAGACTCCCGCGGAACTCGTCTTTTCCAACATCCCCCTCGCGGTCCATCTGGACCTTCTCGAAAAGGGGGCCTACCGGGACAGAAGATACCTCATACTCTCGGGCCTTCTCCCCAAAGAGGCCGAGGTCCTGACCGCGCGACTCCGGGATGACATGGTTTTGAAAGAACTGGACAACCACAGGGACGACAGGTGGTCGAGCTGGCTTTTCGAGGTCCGGGAGTGAGGTCGCGGGAGGAGGTCATCCGGGGAGTGACGTTCGTTCGGGACGCCGCCCTTCGGCCCGCCCGAATTCGCGCGAATCCTTCCTTGACGGCCGGCCTTTCCGCCCGTTGGCATGATCCCGCGCGGTCCGCTCCGGTCTTTCGCGGGGCGCCCCCCCGGTTTTCCCGGTCTCGCGCGGATCCCGAACGTCTTTTCGAAAACCAAAGGTTCGGGGGAGCGGGGCCGATGACGGCCGCCAAAACGAACGACCGCGACGGCGTTCTTTCCCCGCCGCCGTTTGAGGGCGGCATTCTTTATTTCCGGATTTCTTTGTTTCGCGAAGCGTCTTTTTTCGACGCCCGCGTTTCACGTTTTTTATCGACTTTCGTTTTTCCCCCTCGTTTTCCGGGACCGACGAAAAGTCATTTTTTCGCGAGCGAGCGACGGAGCGACCAATGACGGACGACCACACTCATCAACCTCAATACGTTCAGGGGCAACCCTATCCCTATTCGGCGGGGGAAAAACCCGCGAGCCAGACGGATTTTCTTTTGATCTGCTTTTTTCTCGGCGGATTCGGCATCCACCGTTTCATGACCGGGAAGATCGGAACCGCCGTCCTCATGCTCCTCACGGGCGGGGGTTTGGGGATTTGGGTCTTGGTTGATTTCATTCGGATATTCCTGGGGAAATTCTCCTACAGGGACGGAAGGGCCATTCCCCGGGAACCCAAGGGAAAGGTCCTGGGGATTATCCTCATTTCCGTTTGGGTCCTGGCTCTCCTGATCTTCGGGTTTTTCTTCTTTCTCTCGGTGAACGCGAGAACCGCGATCCCGACCCCTCCCCCGGGACTTTGATCCCGCCCCGAAATTTTTTTTCCGACAACGAAAGACCCCGCGGACCCCGGCGAGAAAACGCCCGGGACCCGCGGGGTCTTTTTCTTGACCGCTCCTTCGGACTTTTTCGACCCGTCCCTCGGTTTTACCTCTTTCAACCTATCTGAATCAGGGTTCCGGCCACGCTGACCCGCCCCGCGCCCGCGCTCACGGTGATCATGGCGGGCTTCAGGTCGATCTTGGCGTCCCCGCCCGCGACGGTCGTTCGGGAGGCGTTGGTGAGGTTCGCGCCGCCTCCCGCGAGGGTGAGTTTGGCGGTGGGACTCTGCTGCAGGGTAACGGTCGAGTCGTTCATGGCGAGAAGTACCGTCGGGCTCGAGTTCAGATTGACCTCGGGGCTTCGGGCGTTCATTTTCAGGAAGGTGTTTTGGGTGGCCCCGAGGATGACGCCCGTGTTCGCGAGGGAGAGGCGCCTCGTCGTCGCCTCGGCCGCGGCGGAGGAGGCCCCCTGCGCGACGAGGATTTCGCTGTTGTCTTCTTTGGTCCTTATTTTCACGGGTTGGGAGGGGGCGGTCGTGTCGAGCATGATCCCCGCTCGGAAGGTCTTGTCGTGGTCGATGGATACCCTGTCGTTCGACAGGGAAACCGCCCCGATGTCCGAAAGGGCGGCCCCCGCCGATTCGGCGGCGTTCCTCCCCACGGTCAGCTGAATTTTGTCCGCCGCCTTCCCGAGAATGGTTTCCCTGGCCCAGAGGCTGATCTCCTCGGCCATTTGGCGGACGAGTTTGGAGGAGCGGAGGAGCACGGCCTCCTCTTTTTCGAAGGACTCGGCCGGAGGCCCCGCGTCCTCCTCCTTCCGGAAGATCGATTCGGACGCGAGGTTTTCGTAAACGGAATAGCGAAGGCTTTCCGCGAAGCGCGATTTCGCGGATTCCACGATGGCGGGGCCCTTGGCGGAGAGGGCCGAAAAGGTCTCGGCCATCACGTCCACGTAGGAATCCTTGTTGTGGAGAAGAATGCCCTTGGTCTTCCTCATCTTCTCGTTCGCGAGGGTCTTCATGGTGAGGTAGAAGCAAATGAGGTCTTCCGCGGCCGAGATGGCCGGGGTTCCGACGGAGATCGCGGCCGTCACGGGCTTTTCGGCTCCCGAGAGCTCCGAAACGTTCTCCTTCCCGGACGGGGCGGACTTGTCGCCGGTGAGCTCCCGGGCCCTGTCCGAGATTTCCGCGGCGCCCCTCCCGACCTTGAGAAGCATTAAGGCGGCCGTCACCACCTGCAGCCACTTGCTCTCGCTTCCCTTTTTGCTCGCCCAGACCGCCGAGGCCCCGTCTTCCGTGCCCGTGAGGCTGAAAAGGTTTCTGTGGGGGAGTTTCGAGTAGTCGGCCAGGGACTCCTTTCTGAGCGCCTTCGCGTACTTGACGACCTTGTACAGGGCTCCCGCGCTGAGGTCGGCGAGGGCGAGGGACTTGCTCACGAGGGGAGAGGCGGTGCCCTCTTCCAGGTCCTCGTAAACGGTGTTGGCGATCTCGATGAGCTGCCGGGTCAGGGTGATGAATTGCTGAAATTCGTTGTCCGCGGTGCTTATGCTGTATTCGTGGCCGGCCGCGTTTTCGCAGAAGAGAACCGAGTTGTTGGTGGCTATGGTCGTCTGGGTGGTGACTATGTCCGAGGCGACGCTCAGGGTCGTGGGGGAGCCGGCGTTGATCGTCAAGTTTCCCCTGTCCGATCCCCCTGAAAGGGTCAGGGTCTGTTCCCCCCCGTTTTCCCCGAAGAGCACGGCCCCGCCTCCCCTGGTCCCGATCCCGGAAACCTGGTTCGCGCCGGAGTTTATGAAGTTTCCCGTCTCCCCGTTGGGGAGGGCCCCGGAGATCACGGGCCGATCCGGATTCCCGTCCACGAAGGTCAGAAGCACCTCCACCCCGGGGGTGAGGGGAAAGTTCTGACCGTAACCCCTTCCCACGTAGGGCTGGGCCATCCTTATCCAGGCCGAGGCCTTGCCCCCGTCCCTCCCCGACACGTCAAGGGGAAAGAGGACCTTGTAGCGGCCGAGGTCGTCGATCTCCGGGGTCTCCCCGCTTCCGGCCCCGTCGATCCACCCGGTCAGGGACCCCGATATCTTGGGCTTGGGCGTGACCCTTTTGGGACGGAAGACCGTTTCCCCCCTGACGAGCCGGACGGTCTGCCCGAAGTCCCGGTCCCCCTCGCCCGTTTTTATGTCCACCCCCAGCTTGCCGTTCAAGGCCTCGGTCTGGTTTCCGGAAAACTCCACTTCGGTTATGAGGTAGTCCCCGTCGTAACTCTCCCTCGGGTGGGAATGGAGGTTCACCGAGTAACCCGGGGCCAGACCCGGGATGGCGCATTCCATGGTGAAGCTTTCGCGGTGGGCGAGCTCCTCCTCCTTCCGGATGTTCGCGAGAGCCCTCCCCTCGGCCACGGTGCGGAAATTCTCCCCGTAGAGGTAGAGCTCCCCCCTTCCCCCCTCCGCGACGACGGGTATCCTCACGTTCAGGGGTCTTCCGGGATTTTCCCAATCGTAGTCCTTGAGCCTTATCCAAGCCCTGGGGGCCTTTTTGTGATGAGCGAAGGAATAAGCCGCGGGCTCCCCGTCCCCGGCCCTCAAACCCGAAACGTTTACGTTCGAGATCCTCAAGGGGTTTTCCCCGTCCGCGAGAACCGGATAGCCCTCCCTCGAATCCGCGAAGGTCACGACCTCGGATTCCCCGTCGTGGTCGAAGTAAAACCCGATGCCCTCGTGCTCCAGGGTCCTCAAAACGAAGTCCAGAAGGTCCTCGTCCCTCTGAAACACGAAATCCTTCTTGGGGTAAGCCCCGCGGTTCAGCTTGAAGTTCATCCCGTCGGGAAGGAGTCCCCCGAAGACCAAGGACTCCCGCAAGTATTCCGGAACGGAAGAGTCGAGGTGAATCCTGTTGTGGATCTGGCCTTTGAGCCTCGCGAGGTTGGGCCCGACGGTCACCTCCGCCAAAACGTAGCCCCCGATCCTCGTCCCCGTCACGAGATTGGTCGTCATCCCCCGCCAAGATCGTTTCCAGGGTCCCGGTCCCCCGGAGGTCATTCTCTGCCTGTCCTCGATGGTGAGGGTGACGTCCGAGGCGAAGAAATCCTCCTCCCGGACATCCCGGAGAGCCTCTTCGGCGAAGAGAGCCGTTATCGTTATCTCGTAAAGCTCGTTCAACGCCGCGCGTCCCTTGAACTTCAAAACCTCGGGTTCCAAGTCGGGAATCGAGGAAAATTTCAGTTCGAATCCGGCCTGAAGCAAATTCATGTCTCGCCTCCGTCCTCTTTGGCCAAGCGACCGAATCTTTCCCGGGGACTCGCGAGGGTTTT
>JAITKT010000426.1 GCA_031278225.1 Deltaproteobacteria bacterium | reverse complement strand
CATGTAGGTCATGAACTTCCCGTTGTCGGAAAGGAGGTCCCAGGTGGGAAAAAAGCGGCAGTTGGGATTGGCGGCGCAGGTTTGCTCCACCACCTCGTTAAGGTTCTTGACCCTGCCGTTGTAGGGGTTCTTGCCCATGACGGGAAGCCCCACCCAGAAGACCCGGGTGTTTTTTTCCTCCGCCATGTCCAGAAGTTTTTGGACCCTCGCGGCGTATTCGACGTTCCAGGTCTCCGTGGCCACCCTGTGGCGCACCCGTTCCGGGGTGACGATGTCCTGGGTGTCGTTGGCCCCCAGGGAGACTATGACGAGTTCCGGGGCGTTTTCCTCCAGAAGGGTGGAGAAGAAGGCGTACCAATCGAAATAGTCCGGGCGGCAGAGACCGGTCGCGGACTTGAACTCCCGCCTCACGGTGAGGTCCGGGATTTCCCTGAGCCTCTTTTCGAGGACCGGGCCCAATCCTTCCACCATGAAAGAGTCCCCCATGAGGAGGATGTTTTTGAAGTCGTCGGTTTTCGGGGCGATTTCGAAGACCTTCACTTCACCGGCCGCGGCGTCGTCCGTGAAGTCGGAGAAGTCCCGGACGTCACCCGCGGCGTCCGCCTCGCGGGTCAGCCAGGCGACGTCCGCGAATTCCGGGGGCTCGGTGACGCTCGACCCGTCGGGAAGGGTCGGGTCCGCGGCCGCGAGGGCGGAGTCGACGGCGTCATCGACCGCGTCGTCGATCGCGCGGTCGATCGCGTCGTCCGGGTCGGAATCGGGCGCGGAGGCCGAAAGAGCCTCGGGAAGGTCGGCCGCGCCCGGGTCATCGCCCGGGTCATCGCCCGGGTTCGGGAAACGGGGGACGGTCGGGGGCTCCCGAAAAGCCGGGGGATCGGACTCTTCCCCGACGACCGCGGGGTTTCCGGGGTCCGGGGCGATCCCGGCGGCCGGGGGAACCGCGGGAAAAGCGAGGTTGGGAAGGTCCGGGGGAATTTCATTCCGGGGCGTCGCGGCGGCGGTTCGAAGGGGATCGGGCGCGGGTGTCGCCGATGTCGCGGAAGGCCCGGCCGACTCGGCCGGCTCGACGATCTCGGCCGGCGCGGGGGGCGCGGGGTCCGCGACGGATGGCGGGGCGGAGGACGGGGCGGAGGACGGGGCGGAGGGGGGGACCGCCGGCGGGACCGAGCCCGGGCCGGTCGGCGACGCGGGAGGCGTCGGGGCGGCGGGGGCGGTCGCGGCGATCGGGGCGGAAGTAGAGGTTGAGGTCGAGGTTGAGGTCGAGGTTGAGGTCGGGGCGGGGGAGGGCGCGGCCCGGGTCGCGCGCGCGAAAGACGCGGAGGTTTTCGGGGCGGACACGGAGCCGATTGTTTTTCTCGGGGTCAGGGCCTCGAAGAAACGGTCCTCGGCGTCCTTGAGTTCAATCAAACCCGCCCTCGAGGCGAAGGCGTTCAGATCCGCCCCCGCGTTCAAAATGACTACGAAGGGATACCCGTCCCCCTCGCGGCCGATGTCTTCCAGCCAGGAGGCGAATCTGTCCGATTCGTGAAACAGGACCAGAAAGAAGGCCGCGAAATACATGGCGATGATTTTCGGGTGAGCGAGACCTTTGCGCCTTTGTCTCATGGCATTGTCCTCGCGGTCGCCGTCGAAACGGGGGGCGTTTTCGCCGCGGGGCCCCGAAAGCCGGGGGCGCCCGGATTTTCGCCAAACGTCCTCAGAATTCCATGATCTCCTTTTCCTTGGCCGCGGCCGCGGCGTCCGCCTTGGCCACGTAGTCGTTCGTTATTTTCTGGACCTCGGTCTCGCCTTTTTTCTGCTGGTCCTCGGAGATTTCCTTGGAGGTCTTCAATTCCTTCAGGAGGTCGTTGGCCTCCCTCCTCAGGCTCCTCAAGGCTATCTTGGCTTCCTCGGCGCCCTTGCCCACGAGTTTGGCGAGCTCTTTGCGCCTTTCCTGGCTCAAGACCGGGATCTTCAGGCGGATGAGCTTTCCGTCGTTCTGGGGGGTGAGGCCCAGGTCGGACTTGAGGATGACCTTTTCTATCTCCCCCAGGGCCGACGCGTCCCAGGGCTGCAGGACGAGGAGTCTGGGCTCCGGAACGGAGATGGAGGCCATCTGGGAGAGCGGGGTCATGGTCCCGTAATAATTGGCCGACAAGCCGTCTAGTATCGCCGGGGTGGCCCTTCCGGTGCGGATTTTCTGAAATTCCTTGTCCAGGGAGGCCATGGTCTTGTCCATGCGCGATTTGAGGTCGGTGTATATCTCGTCCAACATGAGGGATTCTCCGTGAAATGAAATGGAAAGAAAAAACCCGGCGGGCGGTTTTTCGGGCGGTCCCGAAACGGCCAGGGAGACGCGCCTTGGGGGAATGCCCGCGCGTCCGGAATCCCCGGGTTTTCGGCTTCCGTTCGGGGACCCCCCCCCGCGCGATTACGGACGGAAACGGAAAGAATGACAAAAGCCCCGGGGGATTTTTTCGGGAAAAAAGAATCCGCCCGGAAAAATTTTGGGGGGATTGTTCCGGGGCCCCGGTTTCCCCCGGGGCGGGGGGGCCGGGAGGCGGTTCCTAACTCGGGGTTATGAGGGTCCCCACGTCTTCGCCCATTATGACTTTTTTGATGTTTCCCTCTTTCCTGAGATTGAAGACCACCGCGGGGACGCCGTTTTCCATGGCGAGGGACATGGCCGTGGTGTCCATGACCTTGAGTTTGGCCCGGATGGCCTCCATGTAGGTGAGTCTGGGGAAGAACGCGGCGTCGGGATGCTTGAGGGGGTCCTTGTCGTAGACCCCGTCGACCTTGGTGGCCTTGAGGATCGCCTCGGCCCCGATTTCGCTGGCCCGGAGGACCGCGGCCGTGTCGGTCGTGAGGTAGGGGTTTCCGGTCCCGGCGGCGAATATCACGACCCTGCCCTTTTCGAGGTGTCTCACGGCGCGGCGTCTTATGAAGGGCTCCGTGAATTCGGTCATCTTTATCGCGCTCTGGACCCGGGTCTCTATCCCGTGGCGTTCCATGGAGTCCTGCATGGCGAGCGCGTTTATGACGGTCGCGAGCATTCCCATGTGGTCGCCCGTCACGCGGTTCAGGCCGTGACTCTCGAGAATCTGCCCCCGGAAGATGTTCCCGCCGCCGATGACGACCCCCATGGCGACCCCGTCCCTCGCGATTTCCGCGATTTGGAGACCTATGGAGTCCAAGACGTCGGGGTCGAGACCGAAGCCGAGTTTGCCCTGAAGGGCCTCCCCCGAAATTTTCAAAAGGACCCTCCGGTAACGGTAAACGGACGCCGCCCCCGACGGCTCCCCCGACGGCTCACCCGACGGCTCCTCCCGGGCGTCCCCCGGGGGGTCCTTTCGGGGTTCGGGAAGGACGGCGTCGACCGCGGAATCCCCCGGGTCAGAGTTCGACGTCACCTGTCTTCACCAACTCCTCGGCCAACTGATAACGGATGAAGGAATGGATCGTTATTTTTCCCAAAGTTTCCTTGAAAGTGTCCAGGAAGGCCCGCACCGAAAGCTTGGGCTCCCTTATGAAATCCTGGTCCAAAAGCACCGTTTCCTTGTAGAACTTTTGAAACTGGCCCTCCACGATTTTGTCCCAAATTTTTTCGGGCTTGCCGCTCTGCTTCACGATTTCGAGGTAGATGTTGCGCTCCCTTTCGATCGTCTCGGGCGGGAGGTGTTCCCTGGAAATGACCAGGGGGTTCGCGGCGGCTATCTGCATGGCCATGTCGTGGGCCGCGGTGTCGGCCTGGGGGGCGTCCTTTTCCGTTTCGAGGATGACCATGACCGAGAGCTTGTTCCCCGCGTGGTTGTAGGCGTGGGCGAAGGCCTTGCCCGGGGCCGAGAGGACGTCGAAGCGCCTGAGCTCCGATTTCTCGCCCGTCGTGGCGGTGTTGTTGGTTATGAGTTCGGAAAAAAGTCGTCCGCATTCGGGGCAGGCGGAGTTCAAAAGGGCTTCCGGGGTCGCGGGCGGGTTCGTCGTCGCGACGAGGGAACGGACCATGTTGGTGGCTATCTTCATGAACGATTCGAGCTTTGCCACGAAATCGGTCTCGGTGTTGAATTCGAGAATGGCCCCGGTCTTCTTGTCTTCCGAGAGGGCCGAAACCACCACGCCTTCCCGGGCCTCCCTTCCGGCCCTCTTGGAAACCGTGGCGAGCCCGTGTTCCCTGAGCCAGTCTTTGGCCTTTTCCATGTCCCCGTCCGATTCCGTCAGGGCTTTTTTGCAGTCCATCATGCCGGCGTTCGTTTTTTCCCTGAGTTCCTTGACCATTTTCGCTGTGATTTCCATTGTGCTCTTTTCCGGCCAACTCGCGAGGGGGACCGGCCTCCGTGTGGATTGTGTGTTTTCGACGTTCGCGGACGACGCTTTCGGGGGGTTTTCCGGCGTCGGGGCGTTTCGTTCAAAAGGCCGGACGCCTTGGGGGCGTCCGGCCGGGGGCCTTCGGGGGAAAAAGGTCCCGTCTAGTCTTCCCGCTCTTCCGGTTGGAAGGAGTCGTCGTAGGCGGGGGGAACGGGATCGGCCGCGGGGGCCGGGGCGGCTTGGGGGGCGGGGCGTCCGGCGTCGGGGGCCCCTCTCCCGGGCTCCTCTTCCTTCTCGTCCTTCCCGAGCTTGGCCTGCTCCTCCCAGCGCTGCCTTCCCTCGAGGCAGGCGTCCGCCATCTTGGAGGTCATGAGCTTGATGGCCCTGATGGCGTCGTCGTTCCCGGGGATGATGTAGTCCACCTCGTCGGGGTCGCAGTTGGTGTCGACCACCGCCACGACGGGGATCCCGAGGCGCCTCGCCTCGGCCGTCGCGATGTTCTCCCTCTTGGGGTCGATGACGAAGATGGCCCCGGGCAGGCGGTCCATGAGCTTTATGCCGCCCAGGTTCTTGTTCAGCTTGGCCATCTGGTTTTCGAACCGGACGATCTCCTTCTTGTAGTACATGTTGATGCTGCCGTCGGTCTTCATCTGCTCCAGCTTCTTCAGGCGGTCGATGGACTTCTTGATGGTCACGAAGTTGGTCAGGGTTCCGCCCAGCCAGCGGGAGTTGATGAAGAACATCCCCGCCCTCTTGGCCTCGTCCTGGATGGCGTCCGCGGCCTGCTTCTTCGTTCCCACGAAGAGGATGCTGCGGCCCTGGGAAACCGTGTTCACCACGAAGTTGTAGGCGACTTTGAAGAGCTGCACGGTTTTCTGAAGATCTATTATGTAAATGCCGTTGCGGTCCCCGAAGATGTAGGGTTTCATCTTGGGGTTCCAGCGGCGGGTCTGGTGACCGAAGTGGACTCCGGCCTCCAGAAGCTGCTTCATGCTCACGATGGACATTTGGGGTTCTCCTTAAACGGTTGGTTCGTTTCGCCCCGAACCCGCGAACGGGCACCTTAAGGAAGGGGCGGTTAAGAAATTTCCCGGGCGGCCCGAAAAAAGCGGGACCGCCGGGGGCGACGAGACGAAGAGACGGTCGGCCGCGACGCGAGCGCCCGCGCGCGAACGGTTTCACGGGTTTCGACGCCCGCGAAACTCATCGATTCTACCGGGTTTCGGCTCCGGATTCAAAGGCCGGGGAAGTTCGCGGGGCGCGCCGCGGGAATCGGGTCCCGCGAAAAACCCCCCGCGAATCCCGGGGGCCGTCCCTTGTCCCGGCCCCCGCGCCGGGGGTTAAAGTTTATAGCACCCCGCGGCGGAGATTACAAGCGCGGTTTCCGGGGGTTTTTTTGGTTTCCCGGGCCGCCCGCGGGCGGCCCGGGAAACCAAAAAAACCCCCGGAAAC
>JAITKT010000215.1 GCA_031278225.1 Deltaproteobacteria bacterium | reverse complement strand
TTCAACGCGTTGTCCGTCTCGGAGGCATCGCGTCCGCCATCCGCGGCCAAAACCGCGATCGTGTTCCTCCCGAACTCCCCGGCGTCCGACATGTCGGTTATTCGAGCTTTCCGCGGATTAATGAGCGAAGTCCGTGATTTCAAGCCGTTTTGCCATGGGGTCACCTCCCGATGGCATATCATGCCGCCATGCGATTTCGCGAGCGAATTTGAATCACTCTCTCCGCCGAAGACGATCCGTTCCCTTTCCACACCGAACCCCCGGGGTCGTTCCCGGTCATGTCCGGTTCGATCCTCCCCGGCGGACGCCTCGGCGACGGTCCCCGGCAACGAAAGTTTCGCGGGGGCCGGACCCCCTCGTCGGCTTTTCAATCGGAACCCGAGCGCCTCAAGGACGTGAGCCGCGGCGCGGGAGGCATGGTCCCGCGTCCCCGGTCCGGGGAAGGATCGGAAATCCGTCGCGATTTGCGAGGCTCGGGAGGCGCCGCGACCCCGTTTCCGTTTTCCGGCCGACGAGAAGGTCCGCCGGCCCGGGTTCGCGGGCGGCGGAACCCTTTGACTCATGGCCCCGACCGGCCTCTTTCCGAGTGCGGGCGAGGGCTTGACCCGGCTTCCGACGTAATCTTTTGGGTTTTCGGGCCGTTTTCGCTCGCGTCGAACGAAAAGGGAAATCGCCGCGCCCCTCGGGAAAAAGGGGCTTTTGTCCCGCGAATGTTTTGATTCGCGTCAAAATCCCCCGGCCGACGCCAAGAAAAAACGGGGGAACTCCGAATCGCGGGCAAGGGGGGAAAAGAATCGACCGGCGGGGGCCGGCGGGGGCGAAAATCCCGAGACGTCGCGGTCCGAACCGGACTCGGTTTCGGGACCTTTCGGGGTATCGTTCGGATTCGCCGGGGTCGGGAGGGTGATTGTCGGGGGAGGGGGCCGGGGCCGGTCTTGAAATCCGAAGCGCCGGATGTTGTGTTGTAATTACTTAAGAGCGCCGGATGTGTGGTTTGTGGCGTCCCCAACCGGATTTGAACCGGTGTTAACGGCGTGAAAGGCCGTCGTCCTGGGCCAGGCTAGACGATGGGGACACTGTGAACGCTTCGAAAATATGACGTTTGGTGGGTCGTGCGGGATTTGAACCCACGACTCTCTGCTTAAAAGGCAGATACTCTACCGAGCTGAGTTAACGACCCACTTCACGGGAAATCGTCGCGACGGCTTCGAGGCAGGACCGTTCTCGGCCGGCTCTCAAGACTAAAAGAAGGGCTAAGCCAAGGCGCCGCCCTTCGAACGATCAGCTTAGGAAAAATATACCAAAAAATCCGCGATGTCAAGGGTTATTTGACGGGGAAAGGCCGTTTTTCTTCGGAATCGGGGGGTGATTCGCCTCGGGAAAACGCCAAACGGGAGGGGGGTTCCCGAGGGGGGGGGAACCCCCCGGGTTTCCGGGGGTCTTTCGGGGCGCTTTCCCGCCGCTCGGGCCGGCCCCCGGCGCCGCGAGCTCTCCCCGCGAGCTTTCCCCACGGCCGGGGGAGGGGGTGTCGTCGGCCTCGCGAGCCGACGACGGGCACCAAAATCCTTTGGCTTTCCCGCGTCGTCCCGGGGCCTTCCCCCGGGCTTCCCGGGGTCTTTCGCCTTTCGGTTTTCGGATTCGCGGGCGATCCCGCGGTTCCTTTTCCGGGGGCCGGTCCGGTCCTTTTTCGGGGGGAGGGGGGCGCCGCCGGCGGGCCTCAAACCGTTTTCGGAACGTTCGATTGTCCCCGGCGTCATTTCCGCGGATTCAAAGGCGGGTTCGCGAAGCCGGCGGCGGCGGGACGCGCGCTCCCCCGGCGAGGGGGGAAAACATCGGATCGTCCGGTTTTCCCCACCGCCCGGGTCGGGTCAGGGCCCCGCGGTTTGAACTTAAATCCCCGACGTGCTATGTTTCCCGTGAAAACAATTTTCCCGGCCCCCTGGAGCGTCACCGGTCATTTTTCGCCAAACCGGACGGATTCCGCCGGCGCCCGCGAAGCGCCACCCCGAAACAACGCTTTCGACGCCGACCGCGACAAAAGATCGAACCATGGATTCCACCGACGTCATAACCATCGACGGCCCCGCCGCCTCGGGCAAATCGACGCTCGCGAAAAGGCTCGCCCTTCGCGCGGGATGGAGTTTTTTGGAGACCGGGGCCCTCTACAGGGGCGTGGCGCACGCCGCCATGAAGGCCGGGGTGTTGGGGGAGAGCAGGGAGTTTTTGGGAAAATTCGCCTGGGACCTGAATCTCGCGCTGAAGTTCGGGGAGGAGAGAAACCTCGTGTTTCTGGACGGCGAGGACGCGACGGACCTCCTGAGGCTCCCGGGGGTGGCGGAGCTGGCGTCGGAACTGTCCTCGATCCCGGAGGTGCGTCATTCCCTCACCCACATCCAAAGGAAGGCCGGCGAGAAGGGAAGGCTCGTGACCGAGGGGAGGGACCAGGGAACGGCCATCTTCCCGGAGGCCCGCCTGAAGTTCTTTCTGACCGCCGACGCCGGGGTCAGGGCCGAAAGACGAAGGACCGAACTCCTCGCGAAGGGGATTGTCGTTTCCCCCGAAGAGGTCCTGAGGGATCTCGTCGCGAGGGACGAAATCGACAGGAACAAGTCGGTCGCTCCCCTGGTCGAGCCCGAGGACTCCGTAAGGATCGATTCGAGCCGCCTCAATCCGGACGAGGTCCTGGAAATCATGCTCGCCCGGGCGAGGGAGACCTTCGGGGAAAATTTCGCGAATCCTTGAGCCCCGTTCCGGGGGAGGGAATTTCCGTAAAAGCTTTCGTCCCCCGGGGGAGGAGAGGACCCGGCGGGCCCCTCCGGAAGAACCGAAAAAACGAAAAAAATCCGAAAAATTTGGTTTTTCGGGTTTTTTTTCGTTTTTCCCCCCCGGTCCCGACGTCTTTCCGGGGTTCGACCGGGTTCCGGAAGAGTTCCCGGCGGCTTCCGGGAGGCTTCCGGCGGTTTGGCGCGAACGGTCGTTTCCCGGGGGTCTCCGGTTTTTTTGGGGGGAAGGGCGAAAAATACCCGGGAACCCCCGGGGGGACGCGTCATTTCGCGGCGAAAAATGTTATAATGACGAGGTTTTTTCGTAAAAGGCAAGGGCGCGGTTTCGTTTCGCGCGCGTCGGGGTCTCCCTTCGCGCGAAACGCCCGCGGCGCCCCAGGCATTCAAAACCCGCCAACGCCCGCCTCCCGACATCCGCCGACATTCGACGACATCCGCCGACGCCGCGCGACGAAGGGGAGGCGGCCGCCACCCGTTTCCTCCCGGGTCCGGACATCGGACAAAAGACGTTTCGGACAAAAGACGTTTCGGACGGAAGACGTTTTCGAATCACAAACGCGGAGTTCTCGATTATGGGACTGAGATTTAACATTTTGTGCATGTTGGGTTCCATGACTTTGGTGGCCCTGATTCTCATAGTCATTTCCCTGAGTCTCACCTTGAACATGGGAAACAACATGAGCCAGAAGTCCAACGAAATCATGAGGATCATGACGGGGCAGCTGCAGACCTCGGAGAGGAAACTCACCGAGCAGACCCTGAGGGGTCAGCTCATGTCCCTCGACGCGCTCTTGACCGAGACGGCCTCCTGTCTTCTGGAGTCCGAGACCTTTTTTCTCTCGATGAGACGCTTCGCCGCGCAAGACGAGAACTCGGCGAACGTCGCGAGGGAAGAGATGGGGACCTACTTCAAGACCGTCCTCGCCAAGAAATCGGACATGGTCAAAGGCATGGGCCTCACCTTCGAGAAGGGGGCCTTCTCGAGCAGGTTTCCCTACATGGCGACTTACGTCCACCGGTCGGACGGGGGAGAGGCGATCTACAGCGACGACGTCAAGGTCACGGAGGGCGAGGGTTTCATGGAGTCCCCCTCGGCCGAACAGGTGAAGAACGCCCACGACGAGTTGATAAGGATGGTCTACTACACGACCTCCCTTCCCATCGACCACGAGAGAAGGAGGCCGCTGCCCGACGAGGTCAGCTGGACCGAGCCTTACGTGGGCATTTTGACCAAAGAGACCCAGATCTCGGCCACGGCTCCCTTGAACAGTCCCGACGGGATTTTGGGAGTCCTCTTCGTGGACCTTTCCCTCCAAAACCTGACCGAGATCATAGCCAACATAGCCTCCAGGACCCCCAACACGGCGTCTTTGATCTTTTCCCTGAAATCCGGGTCCATCCTGGGGAACTCGGGTCTTCCGGAGCTGAACGCCCAAGAACTTGTCGACCCCGACAACCCGGACCGCAAGATCGTCCAAAACAGGAAGCTCACCGACGCCTCCTTCGGGGGAGCCGTGAAGGACCTCCTCACCACCCTGGACCCCTCCGAGGTGGACCGCGCGCACATCATTTATCACGGGAAACCCCACACCCTCATCGTTTACAACGAGTCCGACATCTTCGGGGTGGTGGCCCTCATCCCCGACGAGGAGGTCTTCGAGGCCTCCTACAAGGCCAACGCCCTGCTCAAAGAGCTTGACGAAACCCTGAACCACGAGGGGACCAAGATAAGGGTTTTGACCTTCGTGGCCCTGATCGTCATAGTGGTGCTCTCGGGTTTCATCATGACCGTCACCTACAGGGCCACCACCACCCTCGCCAAGAGCGTCCGCCTCCTCTCCAAGGTCGCGACCGAGCTTTTGAAGAGTTCCGACGAGACCTCCGAGGTCTCGAGGGACCTTTCCGACGGGAGCCAGGACCAGCGCAGCGCCCTCGAGGGGGCCTCCGACTTCCTGAAGGGCATAACCGACAAGATAGTCGACACCGCCAACACCACCATCGAGTGCCGGGACGCCCTGCTCCTCACCGAGGGGGCCATGGGGAGCGTGAGCGGCATCACGAACGACATGAGTCTGGCCATGACCCACATCTCCGACGCGACCCTCGAGGTGACGAAGATCCTGAAGGACATGGAGGGGATCTCCTTCCAGACGAACCTTCTCGCCTTGAACGCCTCGGTCGAGGCCGCCAGGGCCGGCGACGCGGGTCAGGGCTTCGCGGTGGTTTCCGAGGAGGTGAGGAATCTCGCCGCCCGTTCCGCCGAGGCCGCGGTTTCCACGGAAACCCTCGTGGAAGAGGCCGTGAAGAGGTCCAACGACGGTCAGAAGGCCCTGGAGAAGCTGGTGAAGGGTTTCGAGGACATTCACAACATAGTGCGCACGGCCACCGACAAGATAGAGCACATCAAGGACACCAACGACGAGCAGACCGAGGAACTCAAAAACGTGGCCCAGGTCATAGGGGAGCTCAGGAAGGCCACGGACAGCAACAAGGTCCTCTCCCGAAGGTCCAAGGAAAACTCCAACCAGCTTTCCGAGGGCGCCTACACCCTGAACGAAACCGCCCACGAGATAGCGGCCATCATCGTGGGGAGAAGACCCATGGACGGATAGTCCGTCGGGTTTCCCCGGGGGCCGCGGTCCCCCGCGCGACGTCGCCCGGGACAACGCCCGGGATGTCGCCCGGCCCGCGAAACAATCGAGTCGATACAAAACCAAAGAGACGCCCGCGAATTCGTTCGCGGGCGTCTCTTTGGTTTTTGTCTTTTGTTCGGCGAAAAAAAACGGGCCCGACGAGGTCGGCCCCGGGGCTCGCGATTATGTTTTTTTTCGGAAATCAAAGAGCCCCCGTTTTTAAAGGCGGGAAGGGAAAAAGGGCGATTGTCGGGACAACTCTCAAGACCCGACAACCGCCCCGGAAGGCAAACGCGATGAAGCGAGAACGTTTAAGGAGATTAACCTTGAAATGAACGAAACGTCGGAGGAGAACCGACGCGGTGGCGGCGACGCCCCCGATGACGTCGCCCCCGGCGCGCTCCCGGGGGAAAGACGCGAGACCACCCCTTTGGCGCGAGACTCAAACCCTTAAGGAGAGAAGGCTTCCCGGGTTCGGGTGGCCCGAACCGTAAAAGGCCCGGTTGGATTGAAAAACGTTCTGACCGTAACCGTCGACGTTTTCGGTCGCGGCGGCGAATTTGCCGTCGGCCGTCTGACCGATTTCGGCCTTGACCTTGGTGAAGATGCTCAATACGGAGTCGATTCCGAGGCTGGCCTCGCCTTTGACGAGGGAGAGGTTTTCGATTTCTTCGACCGCGGACCTGATGGCGGCCACGATGTCCGCGGATTTCTCTTCGACGACGGCCGCTTCGCCTTCGGCGGTTTCGGCGGTCGCGGCGGCTTTCCGTTCGGCCTCGCGGGCTATCTTTTCCTCGGTCTTTTTGGCGATTTCCTCTTCGATCAGGGCCGCGGCGGCCTCTTCTTCCTCTTCTTCTTCTTTTTCCTCTTTTTCCTTTGCCGCCTTCTCGGTCGCCGCCTCCAGCGTCACCGCGGCGGCGTAGGTTTCCACCGCTTTGGCAATCGAGCCCTCCGGATCTTCCCCGGAGGCGTTTTGGAGTATCAGCGCCTTCATTTGGTTGGCGGCGAGGGCCCCGTCCTTTTCGCTCACCGCCGCCACCACCTGGTTCGCGGCCTCGGCCGCGGCGGCCAGGGTCTCGAGATTGGCGGAGCCGGAGAGTCCGGTTTCCTTAAGGCGGGCGATGAGGCTTTCGGTGAATTTGTCGGTGGAAGCGAGGATGCTCGGAGTTTCTTCGGTTTCTTCCACCGAATCCGACAGGTAGACGTAATCTTCGGTAAGGCTCGTCTCGTTCGCGGCGTTGACGTCTTGTCTCGGGGCGCTCGCGAGAGTTTTGCCGTTGTAAAGGAGGGCGTTGTTCGCCATCGTCAGTAATGAAGAGATCATCATGGTCAGTGTCCCTTGCTTTTGACGGCGGATGCGGACGAAAAAATCGGGGAAAACGGATTTCGACGGAAATCCGGTTCCTTGTTTGTCTTATCGGACCCTCGTTTCGGAGACTTTAACGTTTTTTTCCCTTTAAAGCCGATTCTGAGTTTTTGCTCGAGGCAAACCCGAAGTTTTTTTGAAATTCACTTCAGGTTTCGGAGGCGACCCGGAAACATTCGAAACTTAATCCGAAGGGGTTGGCGGTCGAAAGTCGGCATAAAACGCGGTCCCGCGGTGACACGCTTGGAAAATCGAGAGTCCGGCAATCGACCTTGAAAAGAATCATACCCCAAAAAATTTTCTTTTGCAAGAGAAAAAGAAAAAAAAGTAAGAAATTTTTTTTGTCGAAGAAATTTAAAGAAACAAACGAGGTTAACCCGGGGCGTTTCGCGCGGTTTCAAAGGGGTTTTCTTTTCGCGGGGAAAGGTTCGGGGAAGGTTCAGGGGAAAGGCGTTCGCGCGGAGTAAGGGTGGCGAATCGCGCCCCCCGCGGAAACGGAAGACGTTCGTTCCAGCGCGAAGCCGAAACCATATGCGGGGCGCCCGAACAATCGGGGGAGGCGATTTCGGGTTCGCGGTTTCCGTTTTCGGGAGCCGATTACGGTCGCCGATTCGGTTTCGCGGGGGTTTTTGATCCCTTGGTTTTTCGGTTTTGTTTCGGACGCCCGGGTCATTCCCCGGACGCCGGATCTTCCGGAACTTCGGGTTTGCCCGGTTCGTTCGGAGCGTTCGGAGCGTTCGGTTCGTCCGGATCGTCGGGCTCCGTTCCCCCGAGGTTTCTTTTGGAAAGAGCCCTCGCTATCTGCGCGCACACCACCAGCTGGAGCTGGTGGAAGATCATGAGGGGGATTATGACCACCCCGGAAAGACTTTGGGAGAAGATGATCCCAGCCATGGGCACGCCCGCCATGAGGCTCTTTTTGGAGCCGCAGAAAAGGATGGCCGCCCTGTCCGCCGGGGCGAAGCCGAGCAGGCGTCCGGCGAGGGCGGTGAAAGCGAGGGCCAGGGCGAGAATGACGGAGAGGACGACGAGGAGGGAGAGGAGCTCCGAAATCCGCAGGTCGTTCCAGAGGCCCTCCGCGACGGCATGGGAGAAACTCGCGAAAACGATGAAAATCACCGATATCCTGTCGCAGAAGAAGATTATCCCCGAATGGCGCCCCATGAACCCTTTTATCCGGGGTCTGGCCAGCTGACCCAGGGCGAAGGGAAAGAGCAGAAGGAGACACAGGTCCCACAAAACCGAGAGCTTGGAGGGACCGGCCCCGGGGACGTCGATTACCAAACCCGTCAGAAAGGGAGTCGCGAATACCCCCAAAAGACTCGAAAAAGAGGCGGCGCAGACCGCCATCCCGACGTTTCCCCCGGCGATGGAGGTGAAGGTAATGGAGGACTGCACCGTGGAGGGGAGGACGGACAGAAACATTATGCCCAGGACGAGTTCGGGGCTGACGAAAAGACCGAAGAGGGGCTTTAAGGCGAGGCACGTCAAGGGAAACATCGCGAAGGTGGAAAAGGTTATGGTCGCGTGCGCCTTGAAGGAAGAAAGCCCCGCCAGGAGGTTTCGCGGGGAGAGTTTGGCCCCGTGGAGAAAAAAGAGAAAAAAGACCGTGAGGTTCGTCAAAAACGAGAAAAACGAGGCCGCGGCCCCTCTCGGCGGGGCCAAAAAGGCGAGGGCAATGGCCGCGATCAAACCGATGGTGAGAAAGTCGAATAAACCCTTGGCTTTTGAAAGAATCGAGCCCATTCGGAACCTCGCGCGCGGTTTTCACCCCGCGTCGGGACGTTCGCCATTGAATCGGGATTTTCGGTTTTCCCGCGGCGACAAAAAAAACGGCGGCTTTGGCGAGTCCCCGCTCGTTTCCGGAAGAAAGCCGTTTTGGCATTTTAGACTTTTTCCCGGGTCTTTGCCACGGGCGGACGCGGTGGCCCGCGCGGGGCTTTGATTATCGCCCGCGCGCGTGTTTCCCGACGGCGAACGAAAGACGTCCGTTTGATTTTTGAAAAAGCGGCACGCGATTTTTCCGAGGTTATTTTTTAACGGATCCCGAATGTTTCCGAGGGGGTCGCGCCGATTTCGAATCGGCGGGCGGTTTTTGGCGTTTTTCGAAAACCGCTCCCCGAGGGATTCGGTTTCGCCCCGGGGATTCGTCTTTCCCGGAAAGGGCCCCCGCCCAAGCCCCCGGTTTCGCGGGGGAGG
>JAITKT010000210.1 GCA_031278225.1 Deltaproteobacteria bacterium | reverse complement strand
CCTCAAGATGCCGAGGGTCTTGGAGGAAGCGGGTCTCGTCGCGGTCATGGACGACCTCTGCTCCTCGGAAAGGCTTTTTCCGGGAGCCGTGTTTTACGACGACCTTTCGGAGCACGGCCTTCTCAAGGCGCTGGCCCAGCGCTATCACCAGGGCTGTCTGTGCCCGACCTTCGCCGACAACGACAGGAGGGTGAACAACATCACGGCCCCGGCCCACAAAAAGTTGTACCGGGGCGTCGTCTTTCACGTCCTCAAGGGCTGCCATCCCTTCGATCTGGAGAGTCTGAGCCTTGAGGCGAAACTCAAGGACGAGGGTCTCAAGTACCTGAAGCTCGAGACGGACCACACGGCGGAAGACGTTCAGACGCTCTTGACCCGTCTCGAGGCCTTCGGGAGTTCTCTCGCCGAATAGGCGGTTTTCGGGCGTTTTTTTTCGGATTTTATTTCGCGTTCGGACGAATCGGGGTCTTCTTTTTCAGGGAATCCGCCCCAATCGTCTCGTTTTCATTTGACGGGCCGCGCGGAAACCCTTGTCGTTTTTCGCCCGATATTTCCCGCGGCCGTTTCGGGGGTGCGACGGTGAGTTTCAGAATCGGATTGGATTTGGGAAGCACGGCCATCAAGATGGTCCTGGCCGACGACTACAAAATCGAATGGTCGAAACTGGTCGCGACCGCGCCGGGTCAGGAGGCCCTGGCCCTGGAGCTGGTGAAGGACGCCATGAGCGCGAGGGGTCTCGGGGAAGGGGACATAGAGAACATCTCCGCCACGGGTTACGGAAAAAAGCTCATGAGCGGCGCGGGTCACACGGTGGACGAGATTTCGGCCAACGCCGGCGGCCTCTTTCGTTTGAGCGAAGGGCGCTGCAGGACCATCATAAACATCGGGGGCCAGGACTTGAAAGTCATAAACCTGACCGACAACGGCAAGGTGGCGGACTTCAAAATGAACGATAAGTGCGCCGCGGGAACGGGAAGGTTTTTCGAGCAGGCGGCCCGCATTCTGGACACCCCCTTGGAGACTTTCGGGGAGATGTCCAAAATGGCCGACGAGCCCCTGGAACTGAACAGCACCTGCGTGGTCTTCGCGGAAAGCGAGATCGTGTCGCTTCTCGCCAAGGGCGTTCCCAAGGAGAGGATCATCAAGGGTCTCCACCATTCCGTCGCGAGAAGGGTCGCGAACCTTCTCGGGAAACACAAGACCCGGGGCGACGGGGACGTTTGGCTGGACGGGGGCCCCTCGCAGAACGCCGGGCTTTTGGAGGCCTTGGAGGACGAACTTCTCATGGAGGTCAAAGTCCTTCCCAACCCCCAATACACGGTCGCCTTCGGTGCCGCCATAAGCACCATGTGACGCGGGTGAAATCATGCGCGAGCAAGAAAAAAAGGCCTTCTTCCGCTCCGCGTTCCTGAGCGTTTTCGTTCACGCGGGGATTTTGGTCTTCGCGGTCTCTCACGGCTCCGGGGATCGCGGGCCCGGTCCGACGGAGCTTCTCGTGACCTTGAGCGAATACGACCCCCTGGGCGGCGAGGCCGGGGGTTTGGCCGCGCCGGAGGACATCTTAAGCGCCCTCATGCCCGCGGAGGCTCCCCCGGAACCCGCGTTCGAGGAGGAGTGGTTCGAGGAACCCCTCCCCGCGGAAGAGGTCGCGCTCATCGAAAGCGACAACGGGGAACTCATGCCCGAGATCTTCGAAGAGGAACCGCCCTTGGCGGAACTTCCCCCGGAACCGCCCAAGCCCAAACCCAAGCCCGCGCCCAAACCGAAAACCCCGCCCAAGCCCGCGGCCGCCCCGTCCTCCGCGCGGGCGATCGCGGCCGCTCCCGGGGACGTCGCGCCTTCCGCGGGCCAGAGCCTCGGAACGGGGCAGGGGGGTTTCGGCGGGGGGACCGGGAAGGGCGCGAAAAAAATGTTGGATTCTTACGTCTCCAAGGTCAGAAGCCGCCTGGATCGCAACAAGAAATACCCCAACAGGGCCGAGGCAAACAACGGGGTGGTGGAGGTGAATTTCACGATTCTTTCCGACGGACGGGTCGCGGGAACGAGGATCGTCGCGAGTTCCGGGCACGCGGCCCTGGACGACGAGGTTTTGGCCCTGGTCCGAAGGGTGGAACCCTTCGCGCCCATACCCCCGGAAATCGGGCGGGAGCGCCTGAATCTCACGGTGCCGGTCGTGTTTTCCAGAAGATGAGGGGTGGGGGCGGGAACGGAAAAAAGCGAAAAAGACTTTTGGAATTTTTCGGGGGGAAAAAAAGGCCCCGCGTCCGGACCGCGCCCGGGGGAGGCCTCTTTTTTGGATTGTTCGGGATTGAAAAAAAAAAAAAACGCGTCCGGCGGACGGGCGGGGGGTTTCAGGACTCCCGCTTTTCCCCGGCTTTTTTTTCCTTGAATTCGATGGCCGCGGCGACGAAACCCAGGAACAGGGGATGGGGCCTCACGGGTCTCGAGAGAAATTCCGGGTGGAACTGGCAGCCCACGAACCAGGGGTGATTTTTCAACTCCATGATCTCCGCGATGTGGGGGGGCGTCTCCTCCCCGGGGCTCGTGAACCTCGGGGCCTCGCCGCTTATGACGAAACGGTCGTCCCGGGGATTTTTCGGGGAGGTCAGGGCCTCGTGGAAGGCGGGGTTTATCTCGTAGCGGTGACGGTGCCTCTCCCAGACGGTCATGAGGTTTCTTTTTTTGACGTCTTCCTCGGTTTCGAGGACGGACTCCTTGTTTATCATGGTGTGGATCGAGGCCGGGTAAACCTTGGGACTGTCTCTTATCGAGACCTCGGGGTAGTGATAATTCGCGTCCTTGTTTTTCGCGGCTTTCGAGTAAGTCCCGCGGTAGATCGCGTGGGCTCTCGTGTCGGGCGCGAGGAGGCAGGGTTTGAGGCCCAGGCGCAGGGTCCCGCCGAGGTCGGTGTCTTTGTCCCGGGTCACGATCTCCGCGGTCTGGTATTCGTACCAGCGGTTCATGAGGTAAATGACGTCGCTCCCGGTTTTCCAACAGTCGGGGTCGAATTCGACGGAGTTCGCCCCCTCGATTTTAAGGACGCGCCTCGCGTACTCTATCACCGCCAGCTGCAATCCGAGACAGATGCCGAAAAAGGGCACGCGGTTTTCTCGGACGTGCCCGATGATGTTCACGAGCTCGTCCATGCCCCGGCCCCCGAAACCCCCGGGCACCAGGACCCCGTCGAACTCGGCGAGTCTCGCGGCCATGGTTTCGTCGGAGAGCTCGTCGTACTCGAGGTACTTGACGTTGGCCCTGTGTTTCAGGTGAACGCCCGCGTGACACAGGGCCTCCTGGACGCTCTTGTAGGATTCGAGGTAGATGTCCCCGGAACTCTCGCCGCAATCCCCCCGGGATTTCTTTTTGACCTGGTTCACGTACTTTCCGACCACCGCTATGTTCACGGTCTTCTGGAGATTTTCGATGGCCCTGGTGAAGGCCACGATGGGTTTGATGTCTATGGGGCGATCGGGGATCTCCAGGATTTCGCAGACCCTGTCGACCAGTTTTTCCCGGTGAAAATGTTCGGGCAGGGTGTAGATGTTGGGTTGGTCGGGGGAGGTGAAAATGCTGTCGGCCCGGACGCCGCAGTATTTTCCGATCTTCTCCACGGTATCCGCGGGGACCGGCTTTTCGCAGCGGAGGATCATGATGTCCGGGTGAAGACCCGCGGCCCTCAGTTCCTTCACGGAGTGCTGGGTGGGTTTGGTCTTGAATTCGCCCGAGGATTTCAGGAAGGGGAGATAGGTGAGGTGAAGACACAGGGCCCTCGCCTTCCCGAGCTCGAGGGTGAGTTCGTGGACCGCCTCGCAGAAGGGAAGACCCTCTATGTCGCCCACGGTTCCGCCGATCTCCACGATGACCACGTCGGGTCCCCCGGGGAGGGCGTAGGTCTGGCGGAGGATGAAGTGCTTGATCATGTCGGTTATGTGGGGGACTATCTGGATGGTGCGTCCCTCGTAAAGCTTTCCCTCCCGCTCCTTCTCTATGACCCTGGTGTAGATGTAGCCCGAGGTGAAACAGGAGTGGGGGGGGAGGTTGGAGTTGAGGAAGCGCTCGTAGTGCCCCAGGTCCATGTCCGTTTCCGCCCCGTCGTCGGTCACGTAGACCTCGCCGTGCTGCTGGGGGTTCATGGTCCCGGCGTCGGTGTTCAGGTAGGGATCCAGTTTCTGCATGGAAACCTTGAGTCCCTTGCCCTTCAAAAGGGCGCCCAGGGAGGCCCCGGCCACCCCCTTGCCGAGGGAGGAGATGACCCCCCCGGTGATGAAAATGAATTTCGTTTTCGTCGTGTCGATGAGTTTCCTGTTGGAGACGTCCACGGAAACCAATTCCCCCAGGGGGTCGTGGTGGTCCGGGCGGCCGCGCCCGCCGTTCGTTTTGCCGTGCATTTTCGCTTCCTCATTCCCATTCGATGGTGCTGGGCGGCTTGGTGGAGATGTCGTAAAGAACCCTGTTGATCCCGGGGACCTCGTTTATCACCCGGGAGGAAAAACGGGCCAAAAGTTCGTGGGGAAGACGGGCCCAATCCGCGGTCATGGCGTCGACGCTCGTGACGGCCCTCACGACCACGACCCTCCCGTAACTGCGGCCGTCCCCCATGACCCCCACGCTCCTGACCGGGAGGAGCACCGCGAAGGCCTGCCAGACCTCCCTGTCCAGCCCGAAGGCCTTGAGCTCCTCCCTCACGATGGCGTCGGCCTTCCTCAGGAGGTCCAGGGATTCCCCGTCCACGGGACCTATGACGCGTATGGCGAGCCCGGGACCCGGGAAGGGGTGTCTCCAGAGAAGTTCCTCCGGGAGCCCCAATTCCTTCCCCAGGGCCCTCACCTCGTCCTTGAAGAGATATTTGAGGGGCTCTATGAGCGTGAAACCCAGGTCCTTGGGAAGCCCCCCCACGTTGTGGTGGCTCTTGATGAGGGCCGAGGGTCCCTGGGGCGAAATGGATTCGATCACGTCCGGGTACAGGGTCCCCTGGGCCAGAAAATCCACCTTCCCGAGTTTCCGGGATTCCTCCGCGAAGACCTCGATGAAGGTGTGTCCTATGATCTTTCTCTTGGTTTCCGGATCCGCCACCCCTTCGAGACGTTTCAAAAACACCGCCCCGGCGTCCGCGACCTTGAGGTTCAGATTCGGGAAACAGGAGGAGAGGGCGTTCGCGACCTCGTCCGTTTCCCCCGGACGCAGAAGGCCGTTGTCCACGAAGACGCAGTGGAGCCTGTCCCCCGCGGCCCGGAAGAGGAGGGCGGCGGCCACGGTGGAGTCCACTCCCCCGGAGAGCCCGAGGATGACCTTTTTGTCCTTCCCCACCGTGTTCGAAATCTGTTCCACCGCCTCCCGGGCGAAAGAGGACATGCGCCAGCCCGGGGAGAGCCCCGCGTCCCGGAGGAAGTTTTCGAGGATTCTCGTCCCCTCGGCGGTGTGATGGACCTCCGGGTGGAACTGGAGGCCGTGAATCTTTTTTCGCTCATGGGACATGGCGGCTATGGGAAGCCCGTCCGTCCTTCCCGTCACCCGGAAGTCCGGGGGCGTCGCCACCACCCTGTCCCCGTGGGACATCCAGACCTTGGTGGGACGTCCCGGGGTCAATCCCGCGAATATGGCCGCGTCGCCCTCCGGATAAAATTCCGCCGGCCCGTATTCCCCGTGGGCGTTTCCGGAGAGCGCCCCCCCGAGGTTTTTGGCCAGAAGCTGCATGCCGTAGCAGATTCCCAAAATCGGGAGGTCCGCCTCCAAAATGGCGGGGTCGAGGGTCGGGGCGTCGGGGTCGTCCGCGCTCGCGGGTCCCCCGGAAAGGATGAAGGCCCCCGGTTTTTGGGAGAGGGGTTCGGCGAGGGGCAACCCCGCGGGGAGTATTTCCGCGTAATACCCGAGGGCTCTCGTCTTCCGGGCTATGAGTTGGGTCACCTGAGAACCGTAATCGATTATCAACACGTGTCCGGCCATGGTTTTTCCGCGTTTTCCGTCGTGAATTCGAAAAAAAAAAAAGAATGTGTGGTTTTCGGGCGTTCGAAAACCGGTCCCGGGGTCGGGAACCGGAAAAACAAAAAATGGAAAAACAGCGACTTCGAAAGTTTTTTTCAAAAATTTTTCGGAGTCGAAAATAAGTTGTCGCGCGGAAGAGCGCGAGGGGGTTTTTCAACGGTCGATGAAAAAAATTCATCCGTCCGGGACGTTTCGCGCGAACCCCGAAGCGATTGTCGGAAAACGAAACCGAAAGACGGGTGATGAAAATTTCAATAACCTTGAGGAACGGGTTCGAAAAACCCGCGAGGAACGAATCCGGGGATCGGGCCTAAGAATCCCTCAAGGGCGGAAGGGGAGCGTCGACCAGACCCAGGGCGTGATTGGTGTCCGGGGGAAGGTCCGTGAATTCCGGACCGTGGAGTTTCAGGTCCTCCAGGAATTTTTCGCGGTTTTCCGCGTTTTCGAAGGAGAAAACCGCGAGTGCCCTTCCGATTTCCTCCCCGGAATGGACGTAGTTGAAATAAGAGATGTTGGTCAGGGTCGCGATGCGCTCCAAAAAGGCCAGAAGCGCCCCGGGTCTTTCCGGGAAATGCAGGATGGCCGCCCGCGGAAGGGACAAAAGCCGCGGTTGGTAGGGAGCCACCCTGAAGGGCAAATCCGGACGGCCGGTCACGTTTTTGAACTTGTAGCCGGCGAAGGCGATGACTTCCTCCAAATAGGCGAAACTCTCGGGCGATCCGTCGAAACCCATCACGGGGTAGGCGAGTTCCGAATCGTACTGGCCCACCATGAGATGGCTGATGTTCAAGCCGACCGGGGAGATGCGCTTCAAAAAAGCGAGCATGGCCCCCTTGCGTTCCGGGATTTCCACCTGGTAGAAGGCCTGATGACCGGTCGGATCCCCTATCCTGCGGGAGATGTTTCCCAGTCTCCTGAAATCGAGATTGGCGCCGGAAAGGATGACCCCGACGTTTTTTCCGGCGAGGTTCGCGGAGTCTTTTCTCGCCGCGGCCATTCCCATGGCCCCCGACGGTTCGGAGAGCACCCTCGCCACCCGCCAGAGTTCTTCCATGGCCCCGGCCACTTCCGCCGCGGACACGACGACGACGTCGTCCAAAAGGTTCTTGAGCACGTTGAAGGTCAGGGTGCCCGCCGTTTTGACGGCGGTGCCGTCGCAGAAGATGTCCAGATGGGAGAGCGTCACCGGTTCCCCGGCCTCGAAGGCGGCGCTCATGGAGGCCTGACCCTCGGCCTCTACCCCGATGACCTTCACGGAGGGGTCGTAGGTTTTCAGGACCGCCGCCACCCCCGCGGCCAAACCGCCCCCGCCCATCTGAACGTAGACGACCTGGGGCCGGATGGGGGAGGTCATCATCTCGTCCCCCACCACCCCCTGTCCCGCCATGACCAGGAGGTCGTCGTAGGGGGGCACGTGGAGGCGTTTGGTCTTGTTCGCGAAATCCAGCGCGGCCGCCGCGGCGTCGTCGTAGGTGTCCCCGGTCTGGACGATGTCGACGAAATCGCCCCCCAGACGGGAAACGGATTCCACCTTGAGTTTGGGGGCGGACATGGGCATGAAAAGGGTGGCCTTCACGCCCAGGCGGCCGGCGCTCTTGGCCACGCCCTGGGCGTGGTTCCCGGCCGAGGCCGCGACCACTCCCCCCTTGGCGATGGCCTCGCCCAATCTGGCGCTGATGAAATTAAAGGCCCCGCGCCATTTGTAAGAGTGGATCTCGGAGAGGTCCTCCCTTTTCAAAAGCATGGTCCAACCTTCGGGCATTTCGTGAATTTCGGTGGGAGTGGGGGGGTGGAGCTTGTAGACGCGGGTTCTGGCAAGCATGATCTGTCTGAAGAGCTCCGGCACCCGGAAATCCGGCGTCCCGTCGCTTTTGCCTCGAAGGTGGGTCATTCGCGCGCGCCTGTGAAAAAAAAATAAAAGCCGGGGACAACCCGTCCGAAAACCGGACATGGCCATGACTGGGTATCCCGACTTAATCCGCCCATTCTAATCCGGCCCCCCGGTTTTTGCAAGGTGCCGGGGGGGAAGGGCGGGGAAGGTTTTTTTTGATTTTCCGCGTTCTTCCCGCGAAACGGGTCTTCGGGGGCGAGCCGGAAAACCGCCCGGGGGAGCGCGGTTTTGACGAAGGAAAAGAAATTTTCGGAACGCGAAAACCTTGAAAATTGAGTATAAAAGGATATGATTTACGATTTAATACGTTATAATAAAATATTTTATCATAGCATAAGGAAAAATTTTTCCCGAGCCGAACCCGAACCCGCGCCGAAACCGTTCCGAAACCGGACCGGGGGAAGGCTTGGAAATTTCGGGCCCGGGAATTTCACGCCCCCGATTTCGCGAGGGGGGCGCGGCCAAGGCGGGATTTTTTTTCGTTTTCGTTCGGGGGAGCCGGTTTGTTTCACCGCGCGACGAAAAGCTGCACCCAGGCGAGGGACGCGTCGGGGGTCGGGGCGACCGCGACGCCGATGCCCGCGAATTCGGGGCGCAAAATGTTTTCCCTGTGACCCGGGGACGCCATCCAATCCTTCATGACGGTCTCCGGATCCTTTTGACCCCGGGCGAGGTTTTCGCCCGCGATTTTCACCTCAATCCCCATTTGCGCGAGCACGGTGCTCCATTTGGCGCCGCCCGGTCTTTGGTGTCCGGGGAGTCTCGCGACCTCGTTGGCCCTGACGTTCGCGGCCCTGGCCGCGTTCTCGTCGTAAACGAGGGGGGGCACCCCCGCGAGTTTTCTCTCCTCGTTCACGAGACCGAAGAGTTTGGCCGCGAAGGCGGGGGCGTCCACGGGGTCTGTCGCGAAGAAAAGGACCGCGTGTTTGTTTCCGCTCTTGTCCTCTTTGACCCCTATGCCGATTTTTTTGTAGTTCGCGTACGCGAAATCCGCCGCGTCGTCGGGATTGGCCGCGAAGTTTTCCATCAGCGCCGCGGGGTCCAGGTTTCCGACGGAGTGGTTTTCCCCGACCACCGTCTCCCTCGCTTCCGAGGGGAGAAGGGTCGTCCAGTCGGAGCCGTCGGGTCTTTCGAGGGTGGCCTTCCCCTGTCCCGCCATTTCGTTCGCGCGCTCGCTCGCGGCTTCCATGAGGGCCCTGTCCTCGACGAGCGCCGGAAGACGGTTTTCCTTTCTGAATTCGTTAATCAGCTCGAACAATTCCCCCGCGTACGCCTTCTCGGAATCGCTTCCGAGGACGTAATAGACCTTGGGGGGACCGGCGTTTTCCCTCGTTTGCCGTTCCCGCGCCGCGTGGGAGAAATAAACGAGACCCAAAAACAGGACGGACGCGAGGACGACTATTGTGTCTTTGATTCGCATGGGGAAAATTCGCTTATGATTTCGGGACAAACGTTTTTTTTTATTTTATGGTTTCGTCGTCATCTGTAGGCGTCGCCCACGAGACCGGAAGGATACCGGTAATAGTTCGCGGGTCCGGAAGAGGCCTCCGATTCCAGGAAGAGCTCGCGCGCGAGCCGCGTGTTTTGGGCGACCCCGGTGCCGCTCTGGTACATGGCGCCGAGTTTTTGGGCCGCCAGGGGGAAACCGGCGTTCTTGGCCTTTTCGTAGTACTCGGCCGCCTTTTGGGAGGACTTGGGGACCCCGTCGCCGTTTTCGTAAAGAAGTCCCATGTTGTAGACGGCGAAGACAAAGTTTTGGGCGGCGGATTTTTCGATCAGGGAAACCGCCAGGGCGAGGTCCCTGGTGACGCCGTCTCCCTGGTAATACATGATGCCCAGACCGCATTGCGCGACGGCCGAGTTTTTGTCCGCGGCGAGCCGGAAGTACCTCGCGGCCTCGCCCGCGTTTTTTATGACGCCCTTGCCGTTGAGGTACATCTGTCCCATCTTGTACTGGGCGAAGACGTTTCCCCCGTCCGCGGCCATTTTGGTGTATTCGGCGGCTTTTTCCAAATCGAGCGGCACGCCCTGGCCCCTCTCGTGCATGAGGGCCAAAAATCTCGTCGCCTCCACGGAACCCCGGGCGCTCGCCTTTTCGAACCACTTTCTCGCCTCGGAATAGTCCGTTTTCACCCCGTCGCCCTTGTAGAACATCTCCCCCAGGGCGTTTTCCGCGAAGGCCTCGCCTTTTTCCGCGGCCTTGGAGTAAAGCGCGAAAGCTTTGTCTTTGTCGAGCTCCGCGACGATTCCGCGTTGATGATAATAGGCCAGTTCCGCCATGGCCCGGGCGTCCCCGTCCTCGACTTTTTTCCCGAGGTCGGCCACGAGCTCGGGGGTCACGACCCTCGCTTCCAGGGAATCGTGGTCGAGTTCGCGCGTCTCCGTTTCGAAAACGCCTCTCGACCAAAGCGCGCAAACGACCGCGACGACGACCGAAACGGCCGCGATCGAAAGGACGATCTTTTTTCCTTTTTTCCGGGGTTTCGAATTTTCCGTCATGATTGGACCCAACGGCCGGTTTTTCCGTCGTTTGTTTCGCCGCCATGCCTTCATGTCGCGCCGGCGGGTTTTTTCGTCATTCTCTTTGAATTGTTTTTTTTAGGGGAAATTTTTTCGGTTCAAAGCGAGGAAAGTCCGCGGGGACGTTTAAAACGTCCTGGCGTTCGTGAATGTCGGGAAGGCCGCGGTCAAAAAATTTCCCGAACTTCCGGGGGGAACGAACGACAAACGCCAAAAGCGCCAAAAAACGCCGGGAACGTTCCCCCGGGAATCCGGGGGGCGAACGCGTCGTCGGCGGGATTTTGTTCGCGGTTGCCATGATAACCGTTAAAGCCCTCGGAGGCAAGAACTTTTCCGGACGTCCGGCGGCCGATTGGCGGGCCCCGCGGGCCGTTCGCGGGAATCGCCGGCCCCGACCGCGGGATTGTTCAATAATCGTGTTTCCAGCCCAGGGCTATTCTGCTCGAGGTGGGGGTGGACCTGGCCACGAGGTTCAGTTTGGGGGAGAGTTCCACTTCCACCCTGACTCCCGTGGTGTTGGAGGCGAGGTTTTGTTCCACTCCCACGTAGACCTTGTCGTTTATGTATTTCCCGGCTTCCAGGGTGGAACCGCCGGAGTCCTCGGATTCGCCCCCGTCCCCGTCCAGGCCCAGGTTCTTTCTGAAGCTGTTGCCCTCGAGATGCCTGTCGTCCGTTCCCGCGGACTCGCCGATTCTCAAGACCGAGAGGCCCAAAGACTCTCTCATTCTGACGAGCGGGTTAAGGCCGCCGCCCCCGAGGCCGCTCAGTTCCCTCAAGTTGTTGGCGAGTTGCAGGGCCTCGAAGCGGGAGAGCTGGGAGGCGCCCTTGTTGAAAAGAACGTGGGCCAGGACCTCGTCCCGGGGGTAGGGCGGGGTGGAGGCGAAGCTTATCTCGGGTTTGTTCAGGGTTCCCCCCACCTTAAGGATGGCCGTGAGGTCGGGGACGCTTCTGGTGAGCTCGATGTTCAAACCGGGATCGAGTTTGGTGAGGTTCCGGAAGGTTATCTCCCCTCCCGTGAAGGTGAAGTCCTTCCCCAGGAAGGTGAAGTAGCCCCTGACCGGGTTCAGGTGGCCGCTTATCAGGGGGGTGTCGGTCGTTCCCCCGATCCTCACGCTTCCCTTCCACTCGCTGTCGAGGCCCATCCCCCTCACGAAGGTTTCGCCGGGGATTTCTATCGAAACGTCCAGCTCCGGACCCTTCCTCACCGCGGTTTCCTCACCGTCTATGTTCAAGGTTTGGACCGAGGGGCCCCCGAGGGTTTTGGCGAGGCTCAGTTCCGCCGTCTCCACCAGGGTCTTGGCGCTTATCCTGGGCGACGCGACGGGGCCCGCGATTGTGATTAAGCCCGAGAGGGTGAGATTGAAATCGTCCCTTTGCAGCGGGGCCAGGTGTTTTATCTGCCCCCGGACGTCCAACTTCGGAGGATCGCCGGCGAGGTCGAGGTCGCCCGCGAGGGCGATTTCCCCGGTCCCCCCGTCCGAGGCGTCGAGGAGAATCTTCAGGCCCTCGCCCTTCTCCGTCATCCGGGCCTCCAAGTCTATGGAGTTCAAGAATATCCCCAGGATCCGATCCTCGAAGACGGCCTTGGAAAGATAGACGGCCGCCTCGGGCGCGGGGGAGGAAAGGCTTCCCGCGAGCTTCGCCGAGACTTCCATGTTTCCCCGGAGGGTCCTGTCGGACTGGCCCGCGAAAAACCAGAGTCTCGCCGCGTCCCCGATCCAGTTGAGTTCCGCCTTTACGGGTCCCTCAGGGTCGGGTTCGAAGAATTTTCCCGCCTTGCGGGTGGCGAGGGCGTAGGTGAGTTTGACCGGGTCCTCGTTTCCCGGTCCCGGGAGGGTCACGCTCGCCTCCCCGGAAAGGGTTTTGTGGTTTTCCAGTTTCCCCCAGAGGTCGACCGCGAAACGCAGCTTCTGACCCGCGTCCCCGGGAAGTTCGATTCCCGACTCCACCCTGAAGTCCCCGAAACCCTTTTCGTCGTATTTGGCGGAAACGTTCGCCCTTCCGTCGGGCGCGGATTCGAGGCCCAATTGTTTCAGGAGGGAGAAGGGGAGGTCCGTCAGCTCCGCCTCGATGTTCAGGGGGAGGAGGTCCCCCTTGACGGCGAGCGCGGTTTTTCCCAAGGAGACGTCGAAGCCGTCCAGGGTGAGCGTTTTTTCCCCGTCCTTGCCCTCCCTTTCCCTCAAAGTCGCGGGCCGGGCGAGTTTGAGCGTCTCGTTCAAGCCGGGGGGCGAGAGGCTCAGTTCCGAGAGCTCGGCCACCGCGCCGGGGGGATTGTACCTCCCGACGAGGCGCAGGAGTTCTTTTCCGGAGGCCTTCAGGAATTCCGCCCTTATTTCGATCGGCCCTCCCGGCCCGCCCCGTCCGGCGGCTCCCGGGGATGCCCCGTGCCCGGAGTTGTCGATCGCGACCTTCCCGGACTTCCAGTCGACCGGGCCGGCCTTCCCGGGACCTTCCTCCAAACTCAAATCGAAGATCGGGTTTTCCCCCCGGGGGTTCCTCACGACCGCGCGGAGTTTCGTCCCCTTGAGGCTCAGGACCTTTTCCGCGGAAAAGTTCTCGCAGTCGAGGACCGCGGAATAGATTTCCTCCCCGTCCTTTCCGACGCCGAAGTTGAAGTCCGCGACGATCGGGCTCCCCTCCATTTTCTTTCCCAGGATCTTGTTTTCCAGATCGTAGTCGTTCACCGCGAGAGAGAGATCCCCCTCGAGAACCGGGATCGCCCCCTCCCCGAAGGTGGCCTTGAGGCCGGTCCCGCGGAGGTCGTGCCCGAGAATGGAAAGAAAGAGTTTTTTCGCCTCGACCGCGGGGACGGCCGAGCCGTCTTTTCCCTCCCCCAAACCCGTCGCGAAGGCGAAGTCGGCGTTCAATTTCGCGTCTTCGGTCGCGTTTTCGCTTTCGCCGGACCCCGCCGCTCCGTTTCCGGACGCCCCGCCCCCGCTTTTGGCCGCGAAGTCCAAAACCCCCGCGAATCGCGGTTTTCCGAGAAGATCCGAGGCTTCGGCGTTGAGCTTCAATTTGGCCCCGGTTATGGTCAGGGGAAGGGGATCCCCGGGTTCGCCGACGATCCCGAGCCATTCGGCTTCCGCGGTAAGGTCGAGGTCCATCTTTTCCGGGAGCGATCCCGAGACCGTCGCGACGGCGGAGGCCTCCCCGCTCGCGTGGGGCAGGAAGGACGCGAGGTCGTCCACCCTGGCGTCCGCGGTGAGCCTTTCCGTCCTCATGGATTCGAGCTCATAGTCCCCCGCGAGCCTCAAATCCAAACCCATGTTCTCCCCGGGGAAGGACCCCAGGACGCTTAAGAATTTCGAGAAGCCGGAGGTCCCGTCCACGGTGAGATTCAACACGACCCTCGCCTTTCCGGGGTCCGTCGCGTAGGTCCCCAGGAGGGAGAGGTCCATGCCTTTCCCGGAAAGCGCGAGCTTGTTGAGTCTCAGGAGGTCCCCGTCCTTTTCGGCCGAAAAATCGAGGTTCAGGGCGAGGGTTTCGGGAAAGGGAATCGAAGCCTTCGCTTCTTTCGCTTCCCCCGAAAGGGGTTCCGCCGCGGCGTCCGTTTCGGGGGCGGACCCGGAAGAAGCGGTCGCGGGGCTTTCGTTCGCGGCGGCCGGGCCTTTCGCTTCGCCCGATCCCTTTTCCCCTTCCGGTTTTTCACCGTTCCGGTCTTTCAACCAATCCGCGAAGTTTTGTTCCCCGGGTTCCCCCTTGACGAAGTTCGCGAGGTCGGCGGGGTTTTTCAAAACGATCGTCCCCTTGGTTTCGGCCGCAATCACTCGGGAATCGAGGTCCAGCTCCAAAGGATCGAGCCGGAGTCCGATCTTTTCCGAATCGACCGCGAGGTTTCCCGCGAGTTTTTCGTCTTTCCTCGCCATTTCGAGGTCGAGAGTCAGATTGTCCCCCAGGAGTTCCGGGGCTCCCGGGGGGAAGGGAAAATCCGGGTTCTTTTTCAGGGACAGGGTCGCGCGGAAGGGGATGTCGGGGTCGAGGAAAAGGTCCTCGAGGGTTTTTCCCGCCTCTGACCCGAGCGACAGCTTCCCGGCGAGGGTTTTCGGGGCGCCGTCGCCGGCGTTCGCGGCGTTGGCGACGGTGGCGTTCGCGGCGGCGGGGCTCGTCGCGTCCGCGACGTCGGCGTTCGCGGCGGCGGGCGGTTTTTCGCCGGCGGCGTCGGCGGCGCCCGTCGGCGGCGCGCCGTCCGCGGGGGGATTTTTCAGTCCGGGAGTGAGGAAGACCACGTCGCCCACCCAGT
>JAITKT010000184.1 GCA_031278225.1 Deltaproteobacteria bacterium | reverse complement strand
AGCGAGCGGCCGGGGTCATTCCGATTTGGATAAAGGGCGACCTCGCGGCGCTTCAGAGGGCGGTGAACCAGAGGACCAAACCCAAGCGGAAAGCCGACGGGGAAGGGGAAGAGAAAGGGGAAGGGAACGGGAAAGACGGCGGGAAAGGGAACGAAAAGGGGAAAGGGAACGAAAAAGACAACGGGAAAGGGAGCGGGGAAGGGAACGGGAAAGACGAAGGGAAAGGGAACGAAAAGGGGAAAGGGAACGAAAAAGACAACGGGAAAGAGAGCGGGGAAGGGTAAAGGGGAGCGCGGCCCCTTCGGAAAACCGGGGCGGAGCGCCGAAACCGAAGCCCGGGCCCGGGCGCCCGTCGCGGGTGCCCGGAAGACGAACGGGGAAAAAGCCGGAGAGCGGATTCTCCGGCTTTTTTGATTTGGCGCTGGCGGAACGGAAGAAAGGGAAGAAAAGGCCGGGACGTTCGGGACGGTCGGAATTGGTCGTAAGGGGTCGGAAGGGACGCCCGGAGAATCTTTGACGTCCCGTCACCGGGAACGGTTCTTGACCTTCAGTATTTCCACGGATTCCAGAATCTCCCCCGGGGTCGCGGAGGCGGTTCCCACCTTGCCCACGACTATCCCGGAGGCGACGGTCGCGAGGGCGGCGGCCCTTCGCAGGGGCTCGCCCGCGGAGAGAGCGGCCGCGACGGCCGCGACCACCGTGTCCCCGGCTCCCGTGACGTCGAAGACGGCTCTGGCCGCGGCGGGAAAGTGACTGACAGGGCCTTCGGATTCCGCGAGGGTCATGCCGTCCTCGCTTCTCGTCACGAGAACGTTCCGGATCCCGTGTTTTTCCATGAGTTCGAGCGCTCCCTCCGTCAACTCTTCCTCCGGGGCTTTAGTGAGGTCCCTTCCAAGGGCGAGGGAGAGCTCCCCCCGGTTGGGGGTGACGAGAAAGGCCCCCCGGTAGCGCTCGTAGTCCCTTCCCTTGGGATCGACGATTGAGGGGATCCCGAGTTCGGCGGCCCTTCCCAAAGCGAAAGAGAGGATTTCCGGGGTCAGAAGCCCCTTTCCGTAGTCGGAAAGGGCGAGGGCCCCGGCCTTGGGCAAGGCCTCTTCCAAGGCCTTTTCGTATTTTTTCCCCGTCTCTTCGGAAACCCTTCCCCCGGGCTCCTCGTCGAAGCGCACCACCTGCTGAATCCCCGCGATTACCCTCGTCTTCACGGAGGTGGGCCTCCCGGGGTCGAGGACGAATCCCGGGGAATCGGGGGAGAGGGAGGTTTTCAAGAGTGTTTTCAGCTTTTCCGCCCCGGCGTCGGTGCCCAGGAGGACGCAGCCCAGAACCTCCGCCCCGAGGGCCCGGAGGTTCGCGATGACGTTTCCGAGCCCGCCGGGGGAGTAAGTTTTGTCCCTGACCATGACCAGAGGGACCGGGGCCTCGGGGGAGAGGCGCGGGGCCTCGCCCCGGACGTAGAGGTCGAGCATGAGATCACCCGCGCAGAGGATCCTTTTTCCTTTGATCTTGTCCAGAAGGTCTTTGGCGTCTTCGAGCATGGGACTCGTTTTCCGGGGAGGGTTCGGGGTTCGCGGGGGATGGTTTGTCGGAAAAAAGGCATTTTATCCCGAAAGACCGGGAAAGCTCAACCGCGGGAACCCCGGGGGAACCGGGGGGACCCTTACGGCGAAGCGGGGCGATTCGGTTTCGATCGCGTCGGTTTCGGGCGATTCGATTTCGGTCGCGTCGATTTCGACGTTTTCGGGTTCGGGCGAATCGATTTTGATTTTGGCGGGGCGATCGCCGATAATGAACGCGAATCGACTCAATTTCGAAACCGAAACCGAAGCCGAACGAATCGAAATCGAATCAAAAACGAATCGGAACCGCGGGGGAGACCCCGTCGGGGACTCTCCCGCCGGAAATCCCGCGGGGCGACTTTCGAAGCGAAAAAAAGAGGTGTCGAATGCTCGCGTTCATATGCTACCCCAAGTGCGAAACCTGCAAAAAAGCGCAAGCCTTTCTGGACGAAACGGGAAAGAAATACGCGATCCGGGACATAAAGGCGGACAAACCGAATTACGAGGAGTTGAAAGAGTGGCGGGCCAAAAGCGGGCTCCCCGCGAAGAAGTTCTTCAACACCAACGGGGTGATTTACAAATCCAATTCCCTGAAGGACAAGGTGCCGAACATGACGGAAGACGAGTGCCTGAAACTTCTCGCGACCGACGGGATGCTCGTGAAGCGGCCCATTCTCGTGGACGGGAAAGGGGTCCTCGTGGGGTTCAAGCGGGGGGAATGGGAGGACCATTTCGGGAAGTAGGTTTGTCTCCCCTCGGGTCCCCTTTTTCGTTTTTTTTTTTTTTTCGGAGAGCGCGGGGGTCGGACGGGGCGGTGCGGTGCTGTCAAGGAGAGCCCGGCCGGACGATTGGGGCGCCGGGGGCCCCCCGACGGACCCCGCGAACGTCTCGGGGTCTTTTCAAGACGAGGGCGGGGAGAGGTCGTCACCGATGCGGATTGAGTTCCGGCCCAGGACCTTTTCCAGTTCGCCCAGGGCTTCCAGGGTCATCTTGGGGGGATTCGCGAGGGAGTAGACGCCCTCGCCGTTCGCGCCGTCGTTGATTCTCACGTAGAAAGCCTTCCTGGGGGAGTTCGGGGGATGGGTTTCGAGGCCTTCGAGGATTTTCCGGAGGTCGGGGAGCTTTTCCCGGTCGCTCTTCAAAACCACGGAGCGGGCGCGTTTTCCGAGTTCCTCTTCCAATATCCAGACCTGGTCCACGAATATCTTGGAACCGAATCTGGAGCCCTTCTCCTGGGGTTGGAGCTTCCCCTCCACGACCGCCATCTTGTCCTCCAACCGGAGGTTGCGGACGGAGGCGTAGGCGGAGGCCCAGATGGCGATTTCGATCCTGCCGGAGGCGTCCTCCAGGGTGGCGAAGGCGTAGTCGCGTTTCTTTATGTCCTGCCTGACCTTGATGTTTTTTATCATCCCCGCGGCCTTCACGGGGATTTTGTTTTTGATCTTTTGGAGGTCCGCCGGCTTGCGGAAGGAAAAGGCGTTCACGGCGCAGTCGTATTTTCCCAAAGGGTGTCCCGAGACGTAGAAGCCGAGGCACTCCTTTTCCAGTTCCAGCCTCTCGGCGTCGGGCATGGGGGCGGCCTCGACCCATTTGGGGACCGCGACGGGGGTCTCGGCCTTCTGGGCGCCGAAAAGGGAGTCGAAGCCCTCGCTTTTGGTCTTGTCCTTCGCGCACCTTTCCTTCTCCTTCATGACGTTGTCGAGGGAGGCGAGCATCACTTCCCGGGAGGTGCC
>JAITKT010000153.1 GCA_031278225.1 Deltaproteobacteria bacterium | reverse complement strand
GCCCGTGAAATCGGCGTGAAGTTGGCCGGGACACCATGGGGCGAACGGTATCAAGTTGTTGTTGCCGCGCGTTCGGACAAAGCCAATCATCCGCGCGACCATTTCGCGCCGAACAACGTATCAATGATTGACGGCGGAAAGCGGTGCCGTTCCGAGCGCGACCATTACCGAACGCGAAAGGAATCCGACGCGCCGCGCCGGGAACGCGGCCCGTCCGTCATTGAGGAACCGAAGCGAGGGAAAATCCAAACACCGCGCCGAATGGAACGTCGAACGCGGCGGACATTCGACATGGCGCGGCATGGTAAAGTCCGACGCGGACGCGGCCATTGGGCGGTCCATGACCGAGCGGCGGTTTTTTTCGGAACCTCAAACGAGCGGGCCGCGACATCAAGACCGGCAAGGATATTTCCGTCAGGCCACCCGGCAAGGAACGGTTTGCGCGGCTTGCCCGCGACTTCGGCGAGGACCGCGCCATGGAAGGCATGCGCCGCCGCATACCCGCGCGAGGCCGCCCGGAGCGGCGCGTCATCCGAACGGAGCCGCCGCCGCGGCGCGTCCCTCGTCAAAGGCGCTCTTCATGAGGCAAGGAAACTCACGGGGCTTCGCGTCCCGTGTTTTCGGGGTTTTCGGGTTCCGTTTTTCCGCGCGGTCAGCGTCCGTTTCCGGTTTCGGGGCGTCGGGAGAGTTCCCGGCCGGTTCCCCCCGAAACCTCGGCTGCGCGTTCGGGCCCTCGCGCGTGAATTCCTCAAGACCGCGACACCGTCAAGCGTTCGAGATCGCGCGAAAGGAAAATTCGAGTCCCGCGGGGAACGGTTTCGTTTTTTCGGCGACGGACGCGTAAGCCCGCCGCGCGGACAAGACTTCCCCGACGCCGGCGCCCGAACGGGTCGGGCCCGGCCGCGGCTTTGCCCGGGTCCCGGCCGGGGGACGAAAGCGCGCGTCATTGACGAAATCCCTCGCGTCAAGGGGGATTATCCCCTTCGAAAACGACCGTCGCCCGGGCGAACCGGCCCCGCCCCCGGGAAATCGCCCGCGGGCCGGAAACGACGCTTCGGGACGTTCCGGTGGCGCCTCGCGGGTTTTTCGAGTTTCTTCGCGAAAATCGCCTCCGGGCATTCTCAAAAACACCCGTCGCGGTCTTTCGGACAAAAGCCCGCCGCGGGTAATCCCGCGACCCGGTTCGGGCCTCTTTCGGGATGTTTGGCCGCGGCGGCCCTTTAAGGGAGGAGGAGTCGGTCCCGCGGGGGAATCGGGCTCCCCGGGCGTGAGGGAAAAGCGGTTTTCCCTTTCCTCAGATGAAGCTCGCCTCGCATTCCTCCGGATCCGATATGAGCCCCGCTTTGAGGAGCATCTCCACCACGACGCACATGGTGATGAGTTCCAGACACTCGTAGCTCACGAAACGGGTGGAGGCCGAGTTGAAGAGGACTTTTGACTCGGCTTCGAATTCGTCGTCGGCCTCGAAGAACTCCAGTCGCACGGGGAGCTTGGGCAGGTCTTCCAACAGAAACGCCTGGGCCCCGGCGGGGGAGCGTCCCTCGTGACGGGCGCCGATTTCCAGGGCGGCTTTCCCGAAGGCCTCGTAGTTCGGGCCGAACTTGTCCCCCAAGGGTTTGGAGAGGTTTTCGCTGGGGCCGGAGGTTCCCGAGGCTATGCCCGTCAATCTCTTCAGGGGGAGGAAATCCGGGGAGGGGTCCCCGGTACCCTTGGAGGCCAGGTAGTGGGCGAGGACGCTCTTGGCGTCCACGGTCGGGAATTTTCCGTCGGTGGCGGTTATCCCGTCGTTCGCGACGAGATACTCCCGCCCCAGAAATTTCACCCTGACGGCCTTGGCTTTTTCGTCCCATTCGAGACCCATGGCCTTGGCTTGGGAGGGCAAATCGAGTTCGGCCAGATTTCGCATCTGGATTTCGTTGTAGGCGATTCTCGCCTTGTTGGTTTTCGCTTTGGTCATGAATGGCCTTTCCGCCGTCCCGGGCCGCGGGGAGGTGAAAGAGCGCTTTCTTCCGTTTCGGGGACGGGGCGCCGAACGCCGCTCTTTTTTGGCGGTTTTCGGAGCGCGGTCGTCATGATCCGGACGATTCGGACGATCCGCGCGCTTCGCGCGTCCGACCGAACCCGGCGCCGACCTCGCCCCGCGTCAACGGGCCGCGTCGTCCCCGGGCTTTCCCCCCCCGGTTTCGACCGGGGGGCTTGGGGTGCCCGAAAACGAAAGGCGTTCTATTCCTCGGCCTCGGGGACTATGTTGAAGGGCTTTCTGATGTCCACCGAGTGGGCGGGGTTCAGATCGTCCTTTATGGTTATTTGAAGAGAGTAGGAGCCGGCGGGGATGTTGCTGACGTTTATGGTCGCGGCCAGCATGTTTTCCGTCTTGAAGGAGCGGTAACCGTCGTAGACTATGGGGCCTATGTCGTTCTGACCTCCCAGGAAGTTGTTTTGGGCGTCGAAGATTTGGAAGGACCAGGTGTAGGAGAAGCTGTAGGTGTTGTCGGGGTTCTTTCTCTGGGTGTAGCCGAAAGGCTCGCAGTAGAGGATTATGAGTTCGCTGGGTTTGAAGTCCTCGCCCTCCTTGGGCCTGTAGGCCCCGTAATCGACGGGGGACTCGGTGACGAAGACCGCGTTTCTCACGCCCAACGGGCTTTGGTTCCAGATGACCTCCTGGGCGGCCCAGATGGACTCCAGGGCGGTCATGTTGTCTCCCACCCTGTGGGCGTTCATGGCCCTGTCGAGATTGGACAGGGCGTCGCCCGGAAGCTGTCGCAGGGTATTCGTTTGGGCCGAGCTTTCCCCTCCCGCGCACAGCGCCGAAACCGCTACGAAAGCCAAAAAGAGAACGGGGAAAAGGGGATTTTTCGTGGACATTTGGTGACTCCCGGAACGGATGGATGGTCGTTTGGGGGCGCGTCGGAGGTTCGGGTCGGGGTTTGGGATTCGAGGTTCGGGATTGTCGGGTTTGAGGGCGTCCCCCGCGGGAGCGCGGGGGACGCCGGAATCGGAGCTTCGGAATCGTCGCGGATCGTTAAGGATCGTCGGGATCGTTCGGGTCAACGGAAGGGGGGATTCGTCGGGGGGCGCGGACGGGACGCCGTCTCTCACTCCCCGAAGGTCACGAGCCCGGTGTCGATGTCGCAGATGGCCGTGACCAAACGCAGTTTCCCGCTCTTGACGGCCTCGTCGATCGGGGGACTGAGGGAGGGGATTTCCTCCCCGAAGCGGGCGACGGAGAGTTTAATCGCGGCGTTCAGCCTGTCGGTTTCGGGTATGTTCGCCACCGCCGAGGCGAGAGGCGAGAGTTTTTCGATGAGTTCGCCCAAGTTTCCCCCCTCGTCCGCCCCCTGGATCGCCGCCGTCACGGCTCCGCACCTCGTGTGACCCATGATCACGACGAGGGGGGTCCCGAGGTGTTCGACGGAATACTCGAGGCTTCCCAACTGGTCGGAACCGGGAACCGCCCCGGCCACCCTTATGGAGAAGATGTCCCCGAAGCCGAGGTCGAAGATCTCCTCCACCGGAACCCTCGAGTCGGAGCAGGAGAGAATCGCGGCCAAGGGGAATTGTCCCTCGGAGGCCAGGGTTTCGAGAAGCTTTTTGTCGCTGTTGGGGTGCACGGATTTACCGGAGACGAAGCGGGCGTTTCCCGCCTTCAGAGCCTCGAGGGCCGTGTCCGGGGTCCAGGGGTTGGAGCTTTGGCCCGGGTGACCCCCGTCGGCGTTCGCGGGTTTCGCCGAGAAGGGCGGAAACCAGGAGAGAAGGCAGCTCAAAACGAGGGCCGGGGTGATGGCGGCGAGAGAGCGCGAAAACGCTTTCGCGATTTCGAAAAAGCCGCCGGTTTCGTTTGTTTGGGAAGGGTTCATGGTTCTCTCCCGCGGGGGCCGCGCGTCTTTTCGAGGGACGCGGGTCCCGTTTTGTCCTTGAGGTTTCGCCCCGACGGTTCGTCCGGGCGTTTCGGCCGGGTTTTTCCCCGTTCGCGGGCGTCAAAAAACCAAAGGGGGCCGGGCGCGCGACCCTCCCCCGGGAAAATCGAAGGGGGGGGGTCGGGTCAAAGCGGCGGCCGGCTTTCCTTCGTCGGAGTATTATACCTCATTTTGAAATCTCTTCCCCCGACGAAACGCGCGGGCGGGAGGAGACGGACGATTCGGAGCCTTTCGATCTTCCGGGGCGTTCGTTTGTCGCCGGCTTCCGCCGGCCCGGGCGCCTTCGGCGCCCGGGGCGGCGGAAGGGGTTCACGGTCCCGGGTTTAACCGGATTCGGCGGAGGCCGGAGGGAGAGAGAGGTCGTTGTCCCCGTTGTTAACGTTTTCCCCGGACATCCCGAGAAGTCTCTTGGAGAGCTCGAGGGCCTGGGGGGAGGGGGCGGATCCGTCAAGCATGCGGGCCAGTTCCATCAGGCGGGAGTCCCCGTCCAATTCGTTTATGGAGGTCAGGGTCCTTCCGCCCTCGGGATTCTTGCGGGCCAGGAAGTGTTTCCCGGGGATGGCGGCCATGAGGGGCTGGTGGGTTATCACGAACACCTGCTGCCTCGCCGAGAGTTCGGCCATCTTGGCCGCCGCGGCCCCGGTGGCGTCCCCCGAAAGACCGCCGTCTATCTCGTCGAAGACGAGGGTCTGGTCCGAGCGGGGTTCCTGGGCCGTCTTCAGGGCCAGCATCACCCTCGAAAGCTCTCCCCCGGAGGCTATGCGGCTCAAGGGTTTCAAGCCCTCCCCGGGGTTGGGGCAGAAGAGAAAGTCCAAAACGTCGCAGCCGGAGGCGTCCGCGACCGCACCGGGGTTTTCGGGGTCCCTGAGCCTCACGTCGATTCTCGTCTCGACCCCGGGAAAACCAAGACAAGTGAGGGTTTCGGCGAGCTCCGCGGCCAACGTTTTTCCCGCCCCGGCCCTGGCCCCGTGGAGTTCGCGGGCCGCGGCCCCGGCGCGGAGGACCTTTTCCCTCAGTTTCTTTTTCAAGGCCTGTTCCTCCAAACCCAGGGTGTCCAGGCGGTTTTTGGCGTTCTCGAGCTCTTCCTTTTTCCTCAAGACGTCGTCCAGGGTGGGTCCGTGCTTGCGTTTTATCTTCTGGAGTCGGGAGAGCCTTTCCTCCAGGGCGTCCAGGTCTTGGGATTCCGAAATCAGGGCTTTTCTCATTTGGCCGAGGTCTTTCGCCATGTCGCCCGCCTCGACGGAAAAATCCTTGAGCCTTTCGGCCATGCGGTCGAGGTCTTCGTTTCGGGTCGCGCCGCTCGCCTTGGCGAGAAGGGAGGCCGCCCTGTCCGCCGACCCCAGAAGGCCCCCGTCCCCGTAGAAGACGCTCACCGCGTCGTCCAGGATGTTTTTGAGCCTCTGGCCGTCCTTGGCCCTGTTTTTCGTTTCCATGAGCTCGTCGTCCTCCCCGGGCCGGGGGTCGGTCCTCGCGATTTCCTCCAACTGAAACTCCCTGAAGTCCTTTTGTTCTTCCAGGGTTCGCCTCTCCCTGAGAATTTTCGCGAGGGCCTCCTCGGTCCCGGTTCTCTCTTTGTGGGCCTCGGCCATCCTCGCCAGAAGTTCCCCGTGTTTTCCGAAGGCGTCCAGGAATTCCAGCTGGCGGGCGGGTTTCAGAAGGGTTTGCTGCTCGTGCTGGGAGGAAATGGCCAAGAGCTCCTCCCCCCAGCGGGCCAGTTGGGGGAGGGTCAGGAGGGAACCGTTCAGAAAGGCCCTGGACTTTCCGTTCGCGGAAACGGTCCTTCTCACTATGAGTTCCTCGGAAAACTCGAGTCCCTGGGCCTCGAAAAGGCCCCGGAAGGCTTCCGGGTTTTCCAGATGAAAGAGGGCCTCCACGGTCAGTTCCGAGGCCCCGGCCCTCACCATGTCCTGGGTCGCCTTGGCGCCCCGGACGAGGGACAGGGCCCCCGCGAGAATGGATTTCCCCGCCCCGGTTTCACCCGTGAGGATGTTGGCCCCGGGACCGAAGCCGAGGGTGAGGCTTTCGACGATGGCGAGATTTTTTACCTGAAGAAGGGTCAGCATCGGTTACCTGAAAAAGCCAAAAGGGAAAAAACGGGTTCGCGAAACCCGCGTCGGGGGCTCGGGTCGGGCGCTCGGGTCGGGCGCCGGGGGCGGGACCCCGGGTCGGGTCCCCGCGGGCGGGGTCGCGAAAAGGGGCGTCGGGAAAGGGACGTCGGGAAAGGGGCGGGGACCGGGGGGGAATCCCCCCTTGGCCTCACTCCGGAAAACGGACGCCCGACGGGAAAATCGGTTGACGTTCGAGAGAAAGAATAGCCCATATTCGGGAGTTATTCGAGGGTTTTTTTTCGGATTGTTTTCCCGGGAAAGGCGAGGGGGAGC
>JAITKT010000138.1 GCA_031278225.1 Deltaproteobacteria bacterium | reverse complement strand
GAGGTTTTCAATCTCGGCGAGCGGGGTGTCGTCCAACAGGACCTGACCGCTTTGGGTGATGGTCAAAACCACCATGCTCTGGTCCGTCCGGATGACGGAGGCGTCCACCTTGGGAAGCTCCACCTCGAGACCCTGGGTCATCATGGGCGCGGCGACCATGAAGATTATCAGGAGAACCAGCATGACGTCGACCATGGGGGTGACGTTTATCTCGCTCAGAAGGGGGCCGCCCTTCCCCCCCCGGTTTTCGTCGAAGGTGAAGGCCATCAGTATTCCTCTTTGTTTTGGACGGCGGGCTTCTTCAAGAGATCGCGCTCCAGGATGTTCACGAAATCGGCCATGAAGTTCCCCATGTCGGTCTCGAGAATCCTTATCCTGGAGTTGAAATAGTTGTAGAAAATGACGGCCGGAATGGCGCAGAGGAGACCCGCCGCCGTGGCTATCAGGGCCTCGGAGATGCCCGGCGCGACCGCCGCGAGGTTGGCCGAACCCTTGACGCCTATCTCGTGAAAGGACCCCATGATCCCCCAGACGGTTCCGAAAAGACCCACGAAGGGGGTGGTGTTGCCGCAGGTGGCGAGAAAGGAGAGGGACTTGTACAGCCTGGAACTCTCGGCCGAGGCCGCCCTTCTCAAGGCCCGCTCGACGTTTCCCATGGCCGTCCGGGTGTCCAGCCTCGCCTTGTGAACCCGTCCCAGCTCCTGGTACCCCACCCTGAAGATCTGGGCTATGGGGGAACCGGAGTAGTTTCCGAGGTCGGCGAAGAGGTTGGCGAGGGAACGGGATTTCCAGAAGCTGTCCAGGAATTTGGCGCTGTGGTTCTGAGCCCTGGAAAGTTGCACGAGCTTGATGAGGATTATGGCCCAGGACACGAAGGAGGCGAGGACCAAAAGCCCCATGACCAGTTTCACGACCGGGCCGGCGTTCAGGACCATGGAGATGATGCTGCCCTCGACCCCGCCCGTCAGGGAGGCCTGAACGATGGGGGCGGCGGCCGCCTGACCGGCTTCGAGTAAGATTAGGCTTGCTGACATTTAATTTCCCATGACTTCGCGGACTTTGAAGACTTCGCGCGAAGGCCATTATAAAGAAAAAAGGGAAAAAGCGCTTGAAAAACGCGATCGGCCGAAAGACGCGGAATCGGGTGAGCCGCGGCAGCCGACGTCATCGAAGACCCGGGACCGCGAAAGACAGCCCGAAAACCGCGAATTCCCATGAAAACCCGCGAAAACCGAAGCGACTCGGACCGGGAGCCCGAGGTCGGACACAAACTCCGCAATTTTATGACATATTTCGCGAACTGTCAACACACATTCACGTCTTATAACGCCACCTGACGATAATATAACCGCGGTTCGCGCGAACGACAAATGGACGCGAGACCCGGCCCGAAGATCGGGCCTCGAATCCGAGCGGCGCCGGCGAGACGGTCGGCTCCGAAAACGAACGCGACGAAACGGCGTCACCGATCGAAGGAAGTCAATGAACCCGGAAATCGGAGCCGAAACGAAAAGAGGCGGAAACCGGGGGGATCGGGGAAGCCTTGGGAACGCGCGTCGCGACCGCGACATATTGGGGTTCGCGTCTTTTTAAACACAAAAACAACTGAACATCGAACCGTTCTGATATAATGGATGGGAATAAAGGGGTAAAGAAAGGGCTTCGCGGCGACAAAATTTTTCCCCGCGTTTGTCCGGAAACACCCGAAAAAGCCCCGGGGACAAAGGGCCGGGGTGTCGAAACCCGGAACGCCCGCGGCGGTTCGACGAATTCCAATCGACATCCGCGACGCGGACGGGATGACGACGGCGCGGATTTCCGAAATGCCCGACAAAGACATTCGACGACCATAAAATATCGCATGTAAACACATCATAACTTAAAATAACATATTATCGCGTAAAACTGAGGCAATCGGGCCCGGCGGAGAGGACATGGCCGACAAAAAGGAAGACGAAACGAAGACCCGGGAAAAAATCGGCGAAAACGACCCGAACGTCCCGGAAAAACGCGAAAACAAAACGAATCCGGAGGCGGGCCCGGAAGAAAAGACGCCGACCGCGACCGATGGCGGGGAAAAGCCCGAAACCCGCCCGGACCCGGAAAAACTCACGGAAATAATCATAAACATGGCCATCGAATCCTGGCGGTTCGGAGCGGCTTACGAAAGACTTTTGGACAAAATCGACTCCGGGGAACAAGGCCGTCACCTGAGCCAGTACCGCTGGTTCGTGAAAAAGATGGAAGAAGCCCTGGCGAAAGTCGAACTTAACCTCGTGACCGTCGTCGGGCGGGAGTACGACCCCGGAATGCCCGCGACTCCGATAAACATCGATGAATTCGGGCCCGAGGACGCGTTGTTCGTGGAGCAGATGCTCGAGCCCATAATCGTCGGGAAAAACGGACTCGTGAGAGCCGGAAGCGTTGTCTTGAGGAAAGCGACAAAATGAACACCTACGTGGGAATAGACCTGGGAACGACGAACAGCGCCATTTGTTCGTACAACTCCATCGAAACCCGGATATGGAAAAGTCCCGAACAAAACGACGTCACGCCGTCGGTCATTTACGTGGACAAGCGCGGAAACAAACACGTCGGGAAAAGAGCCTACGACTCGGCTCCCCAAAACCCGAACAACGCCGCCATGCTTTTCAAACGCCTCATGGGAACGAACACCCCCATAAGGATGGCGGGGAAATCGAAGACGCCCGAGGAGTGCTCGGCCGAAATATTGAAAGTGATTTACGGATATCTTCCGGAAGAAATACGAAACGACCCGGAAACCGGAACGGTCATAACCGTGCCCGCGGCATTCAATCAGATGCAGAAAGAAGCGACGAGACAGGCGGCGGAAATGGCGGGCATCGGAAAAGTGGCCCTGATGCAGGAACCGGTGGCCGCGGTCATGAGCGTGATGCGCCAGAGCAAAACGGACGGGATATTTCTGATTTACGACTTGGGCGGTGGCACCCTTGACGTGGCCGTGGCCGAAAACATCGGAGGAAGGGTGAATCTTCTGGCTCACGGCGGGATAGCCATGTGCGGCGGCCGGGATTTCGACAGAATGTTGGTCGACAACGTCGTGCGCCCGTGGCTCATGAAGAATTTCACGCTTCCGGACAATTTGCCGGCGGATCCGGACTACAAATCTCTTTTGAGATTGGCGGCGTGGGCGAGCGAAAGAGCCAAGATAGAGCTTTCGGCTTCGGAGAAAGCAGTGATTTCTCTCACCGAAACCGAAACGAGGATAAAAGACCTGAACGGAAACGAAATATACGTCGAAATCGAGCTTGACCGCAAAGCGTACGACAAACTCATAGACTCCCACTTGAGGGAATCCATAGACGCCGCGAGGGAAACCCTGGAAAGCGCCGGATTGTTCCAGGATTCTCTCGACAGAATAGTCTTCATCGGAGGTCCGACGAATTACAAACCCCTTCGGGACAAAGTCTGTTTCGAGCTCGGAATAAAGGGAAGCACCGACGTGAATCCCATGACGGCGGTGGCCGAAGGCGCGAGTCTTTTCGCCGAATCGATAGACTGGAAATCGGAAACCCGGGGAAGAAAAGTCACGAGAGGAGAGTTGACATCGGACGTCAACGTGAAATTCAAATACATTTCGCGCACGCCCGGCGCCAAAACCAAAATAGTCGTCCAATTGGCGACAGAGTTCAAGAAGGGATTCGAATTTCAAATCGACGGAATGGAAACGGGATGGTCATCGGGAAGAATGCCCCTGACAAACAACGCTTCCGTCGAAGTGACTCTTTCGGTCAGGGGAAACAACAGGTTTAAGGTTTTCGTGTTCGACCAAAACGGAAGACCCGTCAAATTGAAACAGGACATGATTGAGATAACGAGAACCACCGCCACGATAGACGCCATTCCCTCGTCTCATTCCGTGAGCGTGGAAGTCTTGGAAAAAGTGGGGGGAGTGCCCATACCCGATTTTCTGATTCGGTCCGGCGAATCGTTGCCCAAAAAAGGAAAAAAGACGTTCAAGGCGGCGGAATCGCTCAAAGCCGGTTCTTACAATTCCTTGAACTTCAAGATATGGGAAGGAGAGATAAGCGATCCGATAACCGACAACAGACCGATAGGGCTTTTGAAAATATCCGGAAGAGATTTCGACAGGGGGGTGATACCGGCGGGGGCGGATCTGGAGTGTGAATTCGAAATACTGGACTCCGGAAACATAATACTGGAAGTCTCCGTTCCCAGCATAGGGGGAACGTTTCATTCGGGAAA
>JAITKT010000092.1 GCA_031278225.1 Deltaproteobacteria bacterium | reverse complement strand
GTCCTACGGGGAGGTGCTCGCCGACGCGGGCTTCAACATACTCTCCCTCGCCAACAACCACGCCATGGACTACGGCGAGGAAGGGAGAAAACAGACCGTCGAAGTGCTCGAGGCCCTGGGGATCTCCCACGCGGGAGCCCCCGGACAGATAACCAGGAGGGAAATCAAGGGAAGACCCTTCGCTTTCATCGCCCTCGCCCCCAATAACGGCTGCCAGAACATAAACGACATCGACGGGGCCGTCGCGCTCGTGAAAGACGCCCTGGCCTCGGATCCCAAGACCCTCGTCATCGTTTCCGCGCACGGCGGGGCCGAGGGAACTGCCCACATGAAGGTCCCCGACGGACCGGAGACCTATTTGGGTGAAAACAGGGGGAATTTGAAGAAACTCTCCCGGGCCCTCATCGACGCCGGGGCGGCCATGGTCATAGGACACGGCCCCCACGTGCCCAGAGGGGCGGAGCTCTACAAGGGCCGCCTGATAGCGTACTCCTTGGGGAATTTCGCGACGGCGAGCGGCATCAACGTGAAGGGGGCGACGGGCTTGGCCCCCCTGCTCCTGGCCGTCATCGACGGCGACGGGAACACCGTGAGTCACGAGTTCGTGAGCTTCAGGCAGGTTCAGAACCAAGGCCCCAAATTCGACCCGACCGACGAGGCGGCCAAAACCATCAAAAGACTGTCCGAAGACCTTTGAAGATCGGAACGGTTCCGGAAAAGTCCCCGAAAAGTCCCGAAAAATGGCGAAAAAAAGGGAGAATCCCTCGAGATTCTCCCTTTTTCGTCGTCGAAAGTCCCGAAATCGGCGGCGCCCGCGCCTATTTCCCCGGAAGCGAAGCCGATTGTTTGGTTTCCCCGTTCCAGAAAACGGGGTCTCCCCCGATTTTCACCACTTTTTCCTTGGGGATCCGGAGGACGTAAGGTCCGTCGGCCCAAGACCAGGCGGAATGCGGGCCTATGTTCACGGTGACTCCCTCCGTGGTGAGCACCATGTTCCCCAGGGTTTCCAGGGAGTCCACCTTGGCCGTGAATTCCCTCGGGGGCAGGGGAGCCGTTCCGTCGGTCGAGCAGGGCACCCCCCCGTAGAAGTGGGGGAGTTCCTTGTGTTTGGTCTCGGGGGAGCAGACGTCCGTGTAGACCAGATTGAAAAACTCCACGAGACTCTTCTGCGGGTCCGGGAAGAGGTCGGTGAGTTCCACGAATCTTCCGGTCGAGAGATTGAAGTTCAGGGCCTGGTAGAGTCTGTAGCCGTGAACGCCCCCGTTGTAGCCGAGATCCGTGAAGAGGATCCCCGCGTAGGAGTCCGAGGGTTTGTGGATTTCGAAGGAGATCTCGTTGAAGTACTCGTGGTCTCTCGCGCAGGGGTCCCCGTCGTAGGCGACGAGGTCTTCGGCGGAGCTTTTGGCGGTTTCCAGCCATCCCTCGACTATGGATTTCAGCTCCGAATCGACCCGGTCGTTCCCCAATCCCTGGGGATAGCTTATGGAGGTCTTTTGAACCGCTTTCCCGGGACAATCCGGGTGAAAGAAGGAAAAGCTTTCCGTGATGCTTTTGGGAGAAACGAGGAGCTTGGTCCGGGGATTCTCCTGCGCCCGCGAAAGAGACCCCGAAAGAAGCGCGGCGGTCAAAAGAGCGGTTAGGACACAAAGCGTTGCGAATGGCGGTTTCAATTGTATCACCGTGTCGCGTCGTCGGTTTCGTCGGGAGCCGGCGTTTCGCGGGCCGCGCCCGTTTTTTCGGGGGGAAACGCGACTTCCCGTTTTTTCGGTTTTTCGGCGTCCGGGAGTGCCCGGGTATTATAAAGTAAAATATTTTCGACTAATTTATGAGATGTTGACAAATAAATTTATAAAATAAAATACTTTTCCCCGACAAGAGCCGGAAGTCGCCCGAACTTCTTTCCGGATTGGCGCGGGGCGCGTCCGGAAGCGGTTCAAAAGGGTTGTGGAAATTTTTGACATGATGAAACTACGCCATTTTTACGCGTCTGTCAATCGAAACGTTAATTTTTTTCCGGTTCCCCGTCGTTTCCCCCGCGGTTCCCCTTCGCTTCCCTTTTGGTTTTTCGTTCCCGGGCGCTGATGGTCTTTCGAGTTCCCGGAAACCGGGGGGGGCTTTTCGAACGCGTTCCCGAAAGCGCGGGGAAAAACGGGACACCCGCGATATCGGACTTCGCCCCGATTTTCCGAAAAAATCGAAAAGCCGCGAAACAAAAGAGTCGCGAAACAATTAATTCACCCGTGAAATAATATCGTTCGCGACTGTCGCGCTTTTCGTCGCGACGCCGGGCGGCGTTTCGGCCTTTTCGGGTTTCGGAGTTTTTCGGTCCCGGGCGTTTTCGCGGTTTCGCGGTTTTCGGGCTTTCGATTTCCCGGAGGTACCCCCCGGGGACGGATTTCCGGGAAAACGAAAGGCCCGCCGCGGACGGGGCGTTTTCGGTCCGGAGGCCGTTTCTTCTTGATTATCGACGGAAACGCCAAAAAAAGTGCTATCATGCGACGAGCCGCCGGGGCTCCCGCCGGGCGGACGCGTTATTTTTCGAAAGGTACTCCTATGCTAATGACCATGGACGTGGGGAACACCAACCTCAAGTTCGGGCTTTGGGAAGACAACGAGCTTTTCGCCAACTGGCGGGTGAAGAGCCGCTCCGACATCTCGGGCGACGAGGTGGGTTTCATGCTGGAGGGTTTCCTGAGGCTCTCCGGCCTGTCTTTTTCGATGATTGACGACCTCGTCATCGCCTCGGTCGTGCCGCCCATGCGACCGTCCCTGGAGCGCTTCGCGGGAAAATACCTGAAAAAACAGGCTATTTTCGTGGAAAGCCACAGCCAGAAGATGATGAAGCTGGACTACGACAACCCGAGGGAAGTGGGGGCCGACAGGGTGGTGGTCTCCGTGGCGGCCTGGAAGCGCTACCGGAAGAGTCTCGTGGTGGTGGACTTCGGCACCGCCACCACCTTCGACTGCGTCTCCGGGGACGGCGTCTACCTCGGGGGAGCCATATCCCCCGGCTTCAGGCTTTCGGCGGACGCCCTGACCCTCCGGGCCTCCCTCCTGCCCAAGCTGGAGAGCTTTTACGTCCCGACCGGGGCCATCTGCAAGGACACCGTCAATTGCATGAACTCCGGTCTGGTCCTGGGTTACACCTCCCTCGTGGAGGGGATGGTGAAGCGCATTTCCCTCGAAATGGCCTCCAATCCGACGGTCGTGGCCACGGGGGGACTCGCGGCCCTCTTCGCGTCCCTGAGCGACTCCATAGACGCCGTGCATCCGGACCTGACCATGGAAGGACTGAAGATCATCTACGATGAAAAGAAGTGGTGAAACGACGTGTCTCGAACCGCGTTTTTTGGAAAAAAAAGCGAGGATAGGACTCTTTTCGCCCGCGGGTCCCCATAAACCCCGGGAGGCGGCGGAGGCCCTGGAAAAACTGCGCGGCCTGGGCGCGAGGTTCCACCCGTTGCCTGCCCGCGGGAAGGGACCCCTCAAGTATCTGGCGGGTCCGGACCGACTGCGCCTCGAAGACGTCGAAGCCAACGCGGGCCTTTCCGGACCCGGAGCCCTCATGGCGACGAGGGGCGGATACGGATCCATGAGGCTTCTCGAGGCCTTGGACCGGGGACCGCGGAAGTTTTCCGAGGCCGCGATCGTCGGTTCCTCGGACGTCACGGCCCTCCACCTCTTTCGCCTCGCGAAGGAAAACATCGGGGGCTGGCATTCCCCCAACCTCGTTCACTACGCCAAAACGGGAGCCGACCTGAATTCGTTCCGGGGCCTCTTCGGGGGAAAAAAGAGGGAGTGGGTCTTTTCCGGATCCGACGTTCTCGCTTTCGAAAAGGTCGAGGGGAGGCTCCTCGGGGGAAACCTCACCGTGTTTTCCCACCTGTGCGGCACGAGGTTCTGTCCCGACGCGCGGGACTCAATCCTCCTTTTGGAGGACGTGAACGAAAGACCTTACGCCATAGACCGTTACCTCACGTCCCTCATCCTCCGCGGAGTCTTCCGCCGGGCCGCGGCCGTCGTGTTCGGGGAATTCGTCGGCTGCGGGAAAAAGGACGAATTGGACCGGGTCCTCGGGGATTTTTCCGAAAGGGTCGGAATCCCGGTTCTGAAGAACGCGCCCTTCGGGCACGGTCTTTTAAGCGAGCCCTGGTTTTACGGGGAAAAGGGAACGCTTCGGAAAGACGGCGACGCGTTCAAGCTCTCCTTTTCCGGGGGCCGGACGACGCGGTGACGCACCCCTTTTTTCCTTAAGTTTTCCCGCCGCTCGGGGAGCGCTCCCCGGTTCCGGGGGAGACCCGCGACCATGACGTTCGCGGGGGATTTTTTCCCTTACGGTTTTCGAAAGAAATTTTTCGAAGAATTCCCCGCGCGCGCGGTCGCCTTCGATTTCCGCGAGTGAGCGGCGAATCCCCCGGCCCGGGGGATCCGCTTCGGGAAATAAGATTCTCGCGAAGCTTCCCCTCCCGCGGATTTCGGAGCGGCGTCGCGCGCCTCCGCCACCCGGGTCGCGAAGGACGCGGCGGAAGACGGGGGAACGTTCCTCGTCGGGATTGTCGGGCGCGACGGCTTCGACGGTCCCGGAGAACCCGAAATTTTCGATGATTTCGGAGAGGACGCGCGCGTCCCCGAAGTCCCCTCGGGAACTTCCCGTTTTCGGGCGGGCGGAAACGTCCCCTTCGCGGCTTCGAAGCGTCCCTTTGCCCGCTTTCCCTTT
>JAITKT010000064.1 GCA_031278225.1 Deltaproteobacteria bacterium | reverse complement strand
CGCGAGCTTTCCGTCAAAGACCATCGCCGCGGGGACCCCGTCCTTCTCTTCCCCGGGAGGGAGTCCCCAGGATTCGACGAGCTTTTCCCTGACGGACTCGGGAAAACCGTCGAACCATTCGCGGTAGGTTTCGGCCGGGAGAAGCGCCAGGGCTCCGCCCGAGCGGACGATGTCCTCGGCCGAGGTCCAGCGGAATTCGTTCACGGCCTTTTTTTCGAGCATCGTTCCGATGAGCTCTTTTCCGCTTTCCGGGACCTCCACGTCGTAACCGTTTTCCTTCATGGCTTTCAAAATTCTCGCGACCGACTCCGGGGCGTCCAGTTTGGAGGCCGAGCCCAGGGTGGCCTCCGCCGACAGGCAGGGGTTGTCGTGAAGGATGAAGGAAACTTTTCTTTCCGACGGTTTTTTTCTCCCGAGTTTAATCCGGCGACGGACTCTCGCGGCGAAACGCTTAATCCTTTCGGCGCTGGGTTCTCTTCCCGCGAGCCCGAAAGAGTCGGGACCGTCGACGCTCTTTTTTCCCCCGAGATAAAAGGGCTCGATGGCCCCCTCGAATTCCGGCATGGCCACCGTCCAGGCGATCCCCGCGGTCACGCCCCGGGGGTCGTTTTCCCATTCCCGGACTGTCCCGGAAGAGGAAAAGATCGGCTGAAACACCGGGACCCCCAACTCTTCGAAGAGCTTCGCGCTCGCGGCGGCCGGGGTGTCCGACTCCCAAGGGGCGTTATCGGGAGCGTTATCGGGGGCGCGATCGGGGGCGCGATCGGGGGCGTTGTCGACGGCTTCGTCTCGGCGGGCGACGGGGGAGCGATCGTCCGGTTTCTCCCCGGTGCCGAAGAAACTCAAGAGTTTCACCAGGACGTCCACCCTCGGTTTTCCCCGGTCGTCCAGAAAACAGGCCCTCGCCCATTCGGCGGGGCCCGGGGCGTTCGGGTCCGCGCCCTTCAGGGGGTCGCAGAAGGCCGGAATCACCGAGAGTCCTTTGTCTTCGAGGGCTCGCGTCAACTCCCTTTCGGCCTCGAGGCCGGTGTTCGCCCAAAAGCGTCTGCCGAAGAGAATTCCCGCCGTCCCCTCCGAAAGATTCTCACTCTCGACGCGGCCCCGGTACCAGGAGAGGTAACTTTCGACGTCGGGGAAAAAATCCCGGTCCGCTTCCGGATGCCACAGACCCCTGGAGGGTTTCCCGACCGGACCCGGCAAGTCCCGGATGGTTTCGGGGTTTTCCCTTCCGGCCAAAGCCGCGAGGAAATCGACCAGGAGGGCGGCGTTGTCCGGGCCTCCGGCCAAAAGATAACCCAAGGCCTTTCTCGCGTTTTCCGGAGCGACGTCGGAGCGGGAAAAGGCGCCCGGGTCATGGCCCGTCGAGACGACGGGGACGCCCCGGGATCGAATCTCCCCGAGAACGTCCGCGTACCCGTCCCAAAAAGCTTCCGGGCACCCGTAAGCGAAAATGACCGAAGCCTCCGCGAGGGCGCGGGTTATCTCGTCCCGGAATTCCGGTTTCCCCAGGACCGCGGTCGAGAACAATTTCGATTTGACGTTGGGCCGGGCGGAGAGTCCCCGCGAAAGGTTTTCCGCGTGACCTGACCTCACGAGACAACATATTTTCAACATGGAGTCACCCGGTGAATTTCCGCCTGGGATTCCGCCGGGGCCGGAGGAATTCGGGAAACGAAATCGGGGAGTGAGATTTTCGGAAATCGAATCGGGGAGTGAGATTTTCGGAGGGAGCGGGGAGGGAGAGATTCGGGATGAGAAACGAAAACGAAATTTTTTAGTCGCGGCGGTCCCGGTTGGAATTTCCGGCATTCAACGGCATAAAATTTTTTCGACGGTTTCGAAAATTCGAAAAAGAGCCTCCGCGAGACCCCGGTGGTTTCGAAAGTCCGCGAATCCCGGGGATCCCGGAAGAACGGACGCGGAAATTTTTTCCGGGGACCCCGCGCCCGTTCGGGGCGTTCGGTTTTTTTTCGGGAAAAGCCGTTTCCCGGGGGTTCACGCGGGAGAGACCGCCTTGGAGGCCCTCGTGAGAACCACCTCCGCGTCGTCCCCGTCGAATCTCACTTCCACGATCTCGTCCTTGTCCGTCCCGATGACGAAGGGGGCGTAGTCGGCCTTTATGGGCATTTCCCGGTGTCCGCGGTCGACCAGAACGAAGAGTTCCACCCGGGCGGACCTTCCGAATTCGCTCAAGGCCTCCAGGGCGGCCCTTATGGTGCGTCCCGTGTAGAGGACGTCATCGATGAGAAGGACCCTTTTTCCCTCGAGGCTGAAGGGTATCTCCGTCGGACCGACCTTGGGAAAGGAACGGGCGAGGGTCCAGTCGTCCCTGTAGAGATTGATGTCGACCACCCCGTGGTTCAGGGTCTTTCCCGAGAGTTTCTCGAGGATGGCCCTTACGCGGTTCATGAGTTTGACCCCGCCCCGGCGCACCCCCACGAGCGCGGGAAGGTCCGCCGAACGTCTCAGGATGTCCCTCGCGGCGGAATTCAAGGCCTCTTCCACGAGGCTTTTCGAGTACAAAGTTTCCCTCTCCGTCATCTTGTGTCTCCGGGGTCTCTCCCGATTTGATGTTCGAAATCCCCGGCGTTGCCGATGGGTTTCCGGCGTGAAAAAAAAAAACGGCGGCCCCGGCGCTAAAGGGGGTTCGGGGCGGCCTTCGCGCGGCCTCTCGCGAACAGGGCCCCGTTGGGAACCCCGGGGAAGGTTTTGGTTCCGTAGACGAGGGCCTGGGCATCCACGACCATCTCCGGCCAGTCGCCGAACTTCGCCCCGAAAGCCTTCAGGAGGGCGATGCCCGTGGGCGTCACCGTCTCGCCTTCCGAGGGAAAACCCCTGACCGTCACCCCTTCCAGAAGATGGGACACCGCCGGGGCGGGGGAGGGGAGGACGCCGTGGGCGCACTCTATCGCCCCGTCGCAGATGGGAAGGGGCCCGCAAACGAAGAGATCGGGGTCGATTTCGGCGAAGAACGCGGAGGCGAGCCCGGTGTCCAGGATGGAATCCAAGGCCCCCACTTCGTGAAAGTGCACGTCCGAGGCCGGTATTCCGTGAACCTTGCCCTCGGCTTCCGCGAGGATCTCGAAGGCCGAAAGGGCCAGTTCCTTCGCCGCGGGGGAAAACGCGGAGCCCCGGAAGAAGGGGGCTATTTCCCTCAAGGTTCTGTGGACCCGTTCCCGGGGCAGATCCAGGGAGAGGCCGTAACCTCCGATGTTGGAAACTTCCTTGGGGATCACCCGTATTTTTCCCTTGAGGTCGGGAAGCCCCAGGGCATCGGTCATCTCGTCCATGACGTCCGGGAGGTCCTCGGGGCGGTGTCCCGCCATCAGGGCGAGTCCCGCGACGAGGATGTCCCCGGATATTCCGGAATTGGGTCTCAGGACCAGGATCTTCGAAGGGTTCGCGCCGGCGGGGCGAGCATGTTCCCCCGGCGCGTGCGAATGTGTGTCCGTCAAGTAAACGCTCCCTGTGTTTTCGAAAATCCCGGGCGACCGCGTTCGGTCCCTCGCGGCCTCCCCGGGTTTTCGCCGTTGTCGGTTTTTGATTTCGGGGACTTGGTGACTTCGCGAACCGTTTTGTCCCGAATGAAAACGGAAACGCGCGTCCGGGGAGTGATTTCGTTTGGGACTTCCCCCTCGGGGGGGGAAGCCCGGATCAGACTTCCATGAGGGGACCGCCTTTGTTGAGGCTTATTTCCACGCGGTCGACCTTTCTGTTGTCCGCCGCCAAAACGTGGAAGGTGTTTTGATTGAAACAAATCTCTTCCCCGACGAGAGGGACGCGGCTCAGCTGGTTGGTCAGGAAGCCCCCCAAAGTCTCGTAATTGCCGAGGGGGATTTCCAGTGACAGGCGTTCGTTCAGTTCGGAGACGTTGGCTTGACCGGTCGCGAGAAAGAGCCCGGGGGAGAGTTCCTTGATGTCCTCCACCTCTTCCGTGTCGTACTCGTCGTGAATGTCGCCCACTATCACTTCCAGTATGTCTTCCAGGGTGACTATTCCCGCGGTGCCGCCGTACTCGTCCAAAACGATGGCCAGATGGCTTTTTTTGAGTCTCAGCTCGTTCAAAAGATCGCCTATTTTTTTGTTGCCGTGAACCATCGAGACCGGCCTTATGATCTCGGGGGGAAGGGTCATGGAGGGGTCTTTTCCCCAAAAGCCCAGGAGGTCCTTCACCATGACGAGACCGACTATGTGGTCCAAGTCGCCCTCGTAAACCGGCAGTCTCGAATAGCCGTCCTTAAGCGTCGTTTGAATTATGGCGTCGATGGTGCAATTTTTGTCCACCCCGGCCACGTCTATTCTCGGGGTCATTATCTTTCGGGTGACGGTGTCGTCAAACTCGAAGATGCTGTGGATCATGTCACCGGAGCGTTTGGTCAGGGCCCCGCTTTCCGCTCCGTGATCCAAGAGATCGTTGATTTCCTCCTCGATTTCGGTTTGTGAAAGGGAATTCTTACGAAAAGGCTTCAAAAGCAGGGCAAGAATTCCCTTTTTTGATGTGCCGTCTTCCAATCTTACAAAACTCCTTTGCTGAGGGTTGATCTTTCCCGCGGAAACCCGACGCGTGGCGCCGGGCGTTCTGGCCGCGGGGGCGGAGGTAAACGGGAATCGAAAAGCGGGGACCCCTTTTCGGGGGTCCGGAACCGGCGCTTCGCCGGGTCTTTCATGATTTTTTCGGCCGGAAAAGGCTCCCCGGGGGCACCCGCTAAATCTCGTCGTCCCCGGAGGGAAGGCTGGTCTGGCCCGGGCCCCGGGGGAGGGCGTTCGCGGGTTCCCCCTGGTAGTCCATGGGGTCGAGGCCGTAGGCGCGGCATTTCATGATGAAATCCTCGGGGGTCAGGTCCAGGACGCCCGAGGCGGTTTCCACGTCCCCCCTGTGGCAGGAAAGGGCCTTGGAGAGATAAAAGCGTTCGGCCTCGGCTATGAGGGAATCGGGGGCCACGTCGCCGTGGTTGAAGACGTCCGGCGCGAGTCTCAGGTGGGCCGGGAGGTTGTCCATGACTATGTGGCCGGAGCGGGAGAAATGGGCGAGGATCGCCGCCTCGGCCTTCAGTTCCGAGATGTTGCCCGGCCAGGGGTAGGCCCTCAGGCACTCCATGGCCGAGGGGTCTATGCCGTTGAAGGGCATGCCCAGGTGCCTCGAAGCCTTGGCCACGTATTCGTTGGCCATGTTCTCGATGTCGTAACGCATTTCGCGAAGCGGGGGGAGGGAAAGGTTGATCTTCGTGAGACGGGCGTAGAGGTCTTCCCGGAAGGTGCCGTTTTCGACCTTTTCCAGGAGATTGGCCGAGGAGGAACTCAAAAATCTGACCGCCACGTTTCTGGCGTGCCTGGAGCCTATGGGGTAGATGAGACCTTCCTCCAGGGCCATGAGGATGGCCCTCTGGGCGGTCATGGACAAGTACTCTATGTGTCTCAAAAAGATGGTGCCGTTGTCGGCCAAGGCCAAGAGACCCGTCTGGTTGTCCTCGGGTCCGCTCTCCTGGCCGAAGAGGATCCTGTCCATCTGGGGGCCGGGGATGTCGGAGAGGGTCACCCTTATGAAACGCCCGTTTTTTTGAGCGCTCTGCAGGTGGATGTGCCTCGCGAGGCTGGTCTTGTCCGTCCCGGGTTCCCCGGTGATGAAGATGGGCTCGTGGTTCTGGGCCACGTGGGAGGCCGTGGAATAGACTATCCTGACCTTGAGGTCGCGGCTCGCGATGTCCGAGACCGGCTCGGTCTTGTCGTCCGCCACCCGGCGCTCTTCCTCCTGGGAGACCCTGTTGGTGAGATAGGTCAAAAACGGGCTTATCAGCTGCCCCAGGGCGGCCAGGAAGTTCAGGTCGGCGTCCTCGTAGTCCCTGTTCTGGTTTTCCAGATAGAGGAGTCCCATCTGGGGATTGTCCCTCCCGTAGAGGGGGGCCATGATGCAAGGCTGGTCCATTTGGGAGACGTGGCGTTCCCCGTCGTTGAAATCCAGCTCCGTCACTATGCGGGGCCAGAGAAGGGCCTCCCCCAGTTCGGTCACCCTCCTGTAGGGAACCTGGCTCAAAAGCAGTCTTTTCCCCTCGGGGTGGGAGACGTAGGAGATCTGCTTCAAGCCCGTCGCGGCCCCCGGCCAGAGGAGGGAAACGGAGGTGGCCCCCATGTGCTCGGAGAGGAAATTCACGAAGGTCGGGACCAGGGACGTTTCCGGGACCGTCAG
>JAITKT010000034.1 GCA_031278225.1 Deltaproteobacteria bacterium | reverse complement strand
GGAATCGCCGTCCTTCGCGATCGCGGGGCCCGCGGCGGGGTCGCTCGCGGGAGCGGTCGCGGGGTCGCTCGCGGGATCGGACGCCGGGAGGGAAAGGACTTCATCGGAGACGTATTCGATCGCGATGTCGTAATTGTCCGAAAGATCGTCCCCGGCGTTTCCCGAAAGGGAGAAATCCGGGCAGGCGGCTCCGAAAAGGATGAAGAGGCTGTTCGCGGCGTAGAGAAATTTCACGAGGCCGCCCGATTTGTCGAGGGTCACCCAGTCGCCGGCCTTCCTCACCCGTCCGTAAACCGCGAGATGCGCGGGTATGGTCAGAAGACCCAAAAGGGCGACGGCCGAGAGAGTTCCCGTGAGCCAAAGCATCAGGATGACGAGCCAGACCAGGGGGTACCACAGGAGCCAGAGAAAGGACGCCCTTTCCTTACCCAGGACGTTCGCGAGGGTTTTCTTCCCCGCGGCGAGGTCGGTCTCGATTTCGGGAAGGCTCTGGAAATAGAGGATGGACGCCACCATGAAGCCCGTGGGAAGGGAAAGCGCCGCGACCTCCTTCAAACGGGAGAAATCCCCCGTGAGGGCGACGTAGGTGCCGACGACCATGACGAGTCCCATGTTCAGGAACACCATGACCTCGCCCATGGCCCTGTGGCCGTAACGGACCGGGGGAGCCACGTAGAAGAAGCTGGAAAAGGCCGCGAAGACGATTATCGACCAGAGAAACCGGCTCTTCCCGGCTATGAGGATCGCGAAGACCAGGGCCGCGGCGTAACAGAAGGCCATTCCCCAGAAGAGTCGCCCGGGGGTGAGCTTTCCTTCCTGAAGAACCCTTGATCCCCCGATGGTGTCCTCCCCGTCCACCCCGCCCTCGTGCTCGAAATAGTCGTTGCAGAGATTGGTGGCCAGATGCACGAGGAAACACGCGAGGAGCACGAGGACGAAGACGCCGGTCCCTACCTCCTCCGGACGGAAACGCCTCGCGAGGATGTACCCGAGGAGCACGGGAAAGACCGAGGCTATGAAAAACGAGGGTCTCGAGGCTTGGACCCAGGGCGCGACGACCCTCGAAAAGAAGCCCTCCCCCCTTTCTTCCGGATCCCTTTCGCGGCCCTTGTCCTTATGCTTCCCGGTCGGTTCTTCCTCGCCGTAAAAGTCCTCTTCGGACTCGTCTTCCGAACCGTCCTCCGCACCGTCTTTTTGGAATCCGTCTCCCGGCCCGTCACCGGACGCCCCGTCTTTTCGGGACCCGTCCCCGACGGTCGCGTCTTTTTCCGGCTCGTCCCAAAACGCGGCCGCGGGCCCGGACGCGTCTTCCCCGGTCTTTTCGGGAGTCTCTTCCGGGGTCCCTTCCGAACTCGTTTCGGTCTTTTCCGGGCTTTCGTCCGGGGCGCGGTCGGAGGGGGATTGGTCTTCGCGGTCGTTTCGGGTTTCCCCGGAATCGGGCGTCGTTTCGGGCGTCGCGTCCGGGGTTTTTTCGTTGTCTTCGTTTGACATGGCGCACCTCGCTCGAGCAGCGGCTATGTTTCGAAAATGCCTCGCGGGGCCCCTTTTTCGACGGAGGGGCCCGGAATCGATCCGGGGTTGGCGGCCCCGGCTTTGGTGTGGTTTCCGCCGTTTTCGCCGGCTTCGGGATTGTCGGGTTCGTCGCGTCGCGCGCGAACCGCGAAACCCGTGAGCTCGCGGCATTTTTTCGCGATCTCCCCCGTCTCGAGACCCGCCCGGGCCCTTTGCCGGGCTTGGGTGGCGTGGGGGACGGGGGCGTCGGGGAGTCCCAGGGAAAGGAGTTTGAAGGGACCCCGGCCTTTTTCCAAAAGGAGCTCCGAGACGGCTCCCTTGAGCCCCCCGAGAAGGACGTTGTCCTCGATGGTCAAAACCCTTCCCGATTTTTGGGATTCCCGGAGAATCAACTCTTCGTCCAGGGGTTTCAGGAAGCGGACGTTTATGACGGAAGCCCGGATCCCGTCTTTTAAAAGGATGTCCGCCGCCTCCGCCGCGAGAGTCGCGGGGGGACCCGCGGCCACAATCGCGAGGTCGTCCCCTTCCCTCAAAAGCTCGCCCTTACCCGAAACGATCGGGGTCCGGGGGGAGGCGTCGTCGAAATCGAAGGCCGGGCCCCGGGGGTATCTTATGGCCGCGGGACCCGGGTTTTCGAGCGCCAACACGCTCTCGAACATGGCCCGGAGCTCCCGGTCGTCCCTGGGGGCCATGACCGCGAAGCCCGGAAGAAGCCGGAGGTAGGAGAGGTCCAGGGCCCCGTGGTGGGTGGGACCGTCCTCCCCCACGAGACCCGCCCTGTCCACCGCGAAGAGCACGGGGAGCTTCTGCAGGGCCACGTCGTGGTAGAGCTGGTCGAAGGCCCTCTGGAGAAAGGTGGAGTAAATCGCCACGACCGGCCTGAAGCCCCGGGAGGCCATGGCGGCGGCCATGGTCACGGCGTGGGGTTCGGCTATGCCCGCGTCGAAGGACCTTTCCGGAAATCTCCGGAAGAATTCCGAAAGACCGGTGCCCCGGCTCATGGCCGCGGTTATGGCCGCGAGCTTGGGGTTTTTCTCCCCCTCCCGGACCATGAGGGCGCCGAAGGCGTCGGTGTGGGAGAGGGGCATTTTTGTTTTCGGTTCCCCCGCGGTTTCCGCCCGGGGAGGGCGGGGCGTCGAGGTGTCCTCGAGTTCCGAAAGGGTCGCCGCGGTCGCGGGGGGTTCCTTCCGCCGGGGGACCTTTCCGGTTCCCAGCCCGTGAAAGCCCGAGGGGTCGATTTCCGCGGGGCCGTGGCCCTTTCCCTTGACGGTCAGGACGTGGAGGAAGACGGGTCTGTCAAGGAGCTTCACGTGTTCCAGGGCCTCGACCAGCTTTCCGACGTCGTGGCCCTCTATGGGCCCGAGATACTTGAAACCCCAGGCGGCGAGAAAGTTGCCGGGCGAGGCCAGCATCGATTTCAAGGTTTCCTCCGCTTTCTGCAGACGGCGGATGACCTTCGTCCCTCTTTTGGGGAGGACTTTTCTTATCGTGCTTTTGACGGTCTCGCGGATCGAGAGGTGCCCCGGGGTGGTGAGTTTCAGGGAAAGGTACTGGCTCAGGGCCCCGACGTTGGGACCGATGGACCACTTGTTGTCGTTCAGGATGACCAGAAGGTCCTTCTGAAGGCCCCCGACGTGATTCAGGGCCTCCATGGCCATGCCCCCGGTCAGGGCCCCGTCCCCTATGACCGCGACCACCTTGTGTTTCTTCCCCTCCAGGTCCCTCGCGACGGCCATGCCCAAGGCCGCGGAGATGGAGGTGGAGCTGTGTCCCGCGTTGAAGGCGTCGGCGGGGCTCTCTTCCCGTCTCGGGAAACCGGAGAGGCCCCCTTCCCGGCGCAGGGTGCCGAATTCGGAAAACCTTCCGGTCAATATTTTGTGGGCGTAGGACTGGTGTCCCACGTCGAAGACGATCCGGTCCGTCGGACAGTCGAAGACCCTGTGGAGGGCGACAATGAGTTCCACCGCCCCCAGGGAGGACGCGAGATGCCCGCCGTTTCGCGTCACGACCGAGATGATGAGCCGGCGTATCTCTTCCGAGAGAAGTCCGAGCTCCTCGATCGAAAGAGCCTTCAAATCGGCGGGCGAGAAGCCGTTTTTCAAAAAGCCGGTCATTTTCCGTGAAAAGCGCTCCGGAGGACGAATACGGGTCGAAAGCTCCCGGACGCGGGGACCCGGGGGGCATTCCCCGGGAAAAAACCCGGGACCGGTCAAAAACTCCTGTTGACGGAGGAATCAATCAGAAAGTTCAGTTTGTCCGAATCGAATCTCTTCGCGAGACCCAGGGCCTCGCGATTCAGTTCCCGGGCCTTTTCCCTCGCGTTTTCCGCGCCCGCGAGGGAGAGAATCGTGGTTTTTCCCCTCTTTTCGTCGGTGCCCGCGGCCTTTCCCATGAGTCTCGGATCGCCCCGGAGATTCAGGAGATCGTCGGTGATTTGGAAGGCGGTTCCGCAGAGGAGGCCGATCTTCCTGAAATCGTCCAATTCCGAGGCGTTCGCCCCCGCGAGGGCCCCCCCGACCCCCAAAGAGGCCGCCATGAGTTCCCCGGTCTTGCGTTCCGCCATGGACTCCGCGTCCCCGAAAGAGGGCGTTTCCCGGGGAGGCCGGGAGTTTCCGGGTCTTTCCGGTTCGAAGGCCAGGTCCATGGCCTGACCCCCCACCAGACACAAAGGCCCAGCGGCCCTGGCGAGGATTCCGGTCGCGAGGCAGGCCCTCGACCGGGCTTCGGGGCCGTCGTCGGCCGGGCGGGAAATGGTTTCGAAGGCCAAGGCCTGGAGGGCGTCCCCCGCGAGGATCGCCACGTCCTCCCCGAAGGCCTTGTGGCACGAGGGGTTGCCCCGGCGGAGGTCGTCGTCGTCCAGGGCCGGGAGGTCGTCGTGAATCAGGGAATAGGAGTGGACGAGTTCCACCGCCGCGGCCCCGGGAAGTCCCCTGTCTTCCCCGTCGCCCACCGCCCCCGCCGCGGCCAGGGCGAAAAGCGGTCTCACGCGTTTTCCGCCGCAATTGACGGTGTATTCCATGGCGTTCAAGAGATTCAAAACGGCCGGCGGTTGATTTTCCTTTCGCGTTTCGAACAAACGCGCGAGAAAAGCGTTGATTTTCCGCAAAGTTTCGACTCTCCAGTCAATCAGCCGCCGTTCCGCGTCATTCGAGCCCGTCATCCCCGTCCTCTCACTCTTCGTCGTCTTCGTCCTCATCGTCGTCATCGTCGTCATAATCGTCGTCATCGTCATAGTCGTCATCGTCGTCATCGTCGTCGTCATCGTCATCGTCGTCATCGTCATCGTCGTCATCGTCATCGTCGTCATCGTCATCGTC
>JAITKT010000014.1 GCA_031278225.1 Deltaproteobacteria bacterium | reverse complement strand
ATCGGGAGTGACGGGGAGTGACGGGGAGTGAGCGGGGGCGCGGAAACGCTTTGACCGGGAAGCGTTCCCCGGATGCGGCCGCGACGGCCGCGAAAGTCGGAAGACGTTCGCGAAATCCCCCTAAAAAAAGGGGAAATTCCAATGAACCCCGGTTCGACGAAGCGAGAGGGCATGGCGAAAAAAATGAAAATCGGAAAGAGAAAGTCCGGCGTCGGGTTTTCGGCGTTTTCGGTCGGGACGCGTTCGCTTAAGGCAATTCCCCAGTCAGATCCCGCCCGCGGCGCCGAGGGAGCCCGTGGGCGGAAGGGTTTCCCCGGGGCCCGGGGCTCCCCCGTCCCACTCGTCGGGAAAGAGGATCCGCGACATGCGCTCCATCCCCGCCACCACCCTGACCTCGGGGCAATAGGTCTCGGAGAGGGGAACGAGTCCCATGCGATCGTCCCCGGAGGCCTTGACGTACTTCAGGATACGGTCGGTTTTGAAATCCCTCGCGAGTTTCAGGGTGTCTTCCAGGGCGCTGTCCATGTAGATGAAAATCACCGCGTCGGGATTCGCGGCCGCTATGGACTCCCTGTTTTGATCCCCGGTCTTAGGAAAGACGTTTTCCGCCCCGATGGCGAGAAGCATCTGCCCCGGGGTGGAGTCGTCGCCCCAGACCCTGAGCCTGTACCCGGGCATGCACTCGAGAATCATGACCCTCAATTTCTTCCCGTCCCGGCCCCCGGCCTTTTCGGACATGACCGCCATCCTTTTCCTCATGTCGAGGAGGATGGCCTCGGCCCTGTCCTCAATCCGGAAGATCCTCCCGAGATCCCTTATGTCGTCTCGTATGTTCTCGAGCTTCCTCGGGAGACCCGCCGAATCCCGGAGGATGAAGGTCCACACCCCCAATTCGTTCCAACGGGAAGGGTCGCCAAGGGTCTGGGGAGCGAAGGCGCTGTGCCATCCGACCAAAAGGTCCGGTTCCAGAAAGAGGACGGTCTCCTTGTGGGGATACCTTTTCGAGAGCACCGGGATCCTGTTGTAGGCCTCCAGATGCTCCGGAAGGGGGGGATTGTCCAGATAAGCCGTCCCCACCATCCTGTCTTCCAAACCCAGGGCCAGGAGAAGTTCCGTGGCGGATCCGTTGGTCGAGACGACCCTCTCCGGGACCCTGTCGAAGACCTCGACGTTTTCGGTGAGGTCGTAACGCCAGTTGACTATCCTGACCGGTTCCGGGCCTCCCCCGGACAGGGCCGCGGCCAAAAGGCACGCGAGCGCGGCGGATATCGCGAAAAGCGCTTTCATGTCGGACCTCCGCCTCGAAGCGTGATTCCGGCGAAACGGAACGCCATTCCGGCCGCCGGAACCCGGGGCGATTCCAAGGGGACGGGACTCGAAAAACGGGACCCGCGGCCCCGCGAAAGAGAAAGCGGAAAACCAAAACCGGCCGTCGTTGCCCAAAGGGTGGCGACGGCGCCCCCCGCCGGGCCCGGGCCAAACCCCGTCTTTCGAAAAGCTTTTCGGATGCCTTTTTTTGAAGCTACAAGACTTCTTTCCGAAAATCAAGCTCCCTACCCTTTTCGACCCCGGGAACGGTTACGGGGGGCTTCCCGGGGAGCTTCCGCGGGGTTCCGCGTTCCCCCGACGGGAGGCGGGGAACCCCCCGGAAAGGGTCGCGTTCGGTTCGAAACGGCGACGACGAAAGAAAAACAAACGAAAAGGAATCCGAATGAATCAATTGAAACCGCCGGGGCCCTTGCCCGTCCGGACCGTCCGGTTGCGCACCCTCTGCGACCTCAGGGACTTTTACGGAAAGTGCCTCCTGGGAAACACGCGGGAATTCGAGGGGTTTGTCCTTCTCAAGGGGAAGAGCCCCGGGGAAGAGGCCGCCGAGACCCCGCGGCCGAAAACCCGGGACGAGTCGGTGAAAAGGAAGGGCGGAAAGAGCGGGGCGGATGACGACTCCCGTTCCGGGAAGGACGGGGTGAAAGTTTCGAACGGCCTTGGGGCGGGGGAAAACCCGCGCCCCGGTGCCGGGGAACCCGGACGGGCGACGCCCGAAGACCCACGCGGTCTCGCGGAAGCGTTCCGCCGTCTCGACAAACACTTTTCGGGCGGGAAGCGGCTCCTCAGAACCGCCTCGTCCAACCCCGGGATAAAGGAGCCATTAATCGGCGGGCTCGTGTTCCCTCTCACCGACCGGGTCAAGGAAGAGAACATCATGAGACATTCTTGGACAAACCCGTCGAAAACGCGGGCCTGGCAACTCGGGGTCCTCGATTTCCTGAACGTTGTCACGAACGGGGAGGTCTTGAGGGTGACCGGCCTGACGAACCGCGCGGGGTGTCCCCGGGTCGCGTTTCTCGCCTTCGAAAAGAGCCTTACGTCTCCCGCCGCCCCCCCGAAGCGGGGCGAATCGGTCAGGGTCGCCCTCACCCGCTCTTACGTCGAAAGAACAAAGACCGGGGACGACGCCTTTGAGCGATACGGCCAAAAAGAAAAAGCCGGCTTCGAGGAAATCCGGAATCTCACGGAGCGACAGAGACTCTTCAAAAAACTCGCGGCGGACGGGAAAACCCCCGAAAAACCGGGCCGGGACTTTTCCTTCCTCCCGGAACTCGTGAAGTCCAAGGGGAAGATGACGGGGGAAAAGTTCCGTGAACTCGTCCGCGAAGCCTCCGCGAAGGTCCTCGGGGACTCCTGCGGAAAACTCGCGAAACTCGTCGAAGCCGGAAAGCTCCGCAACCGGCTCGAAAAATCGATTTTGAACGAAGCGGGGAGG
>JAITKT010000350.1 GCA_031278225.1 Deltaproteobacteria bacterium | reverse complement strand
TTTTCGTCTTTACAGAAGAACAATTTTTCATTATTTTGGGAGAGTCGCGTCGCGGCTTGGATTTCGGCCCTTCATTTGATTCACGCGCGCCGTGCGGCTCATGTTCCCCCGGGCATGAGCTTATTCCAACTCTTGCCGAAGGACGTCGCGTCAAAAGTGTTTAAGGTTTTGAGAGGTCTGGAAGACTACGATTACGACCTGCCGGAATCGTTCATCGCGCAAGAGCCGCTCCCGGAAAGGGGCGACTCCGCGCTCATGATTCTGAAGCGTTCGACGGGGGAGATCGCTCTGTCCGAGTTTTCTCATTTGGACGACCATCTCCCGCCCGAATCGCTCTTGGTCCTCAACAACGCCAAAGTCACGCCCGCGAGGCTTTACGCCACCCTCGGGGAAAGCCGGGCGGAGGTTTTGATTCTCAACCCTCCCGTGAACTCGACCGGGGCGGGGAGCTACGACCTGTGGTGCATGGTCCACCCGGGTCGCAAATTGAAGATCGGAAAAGAATTGACGTTCGCGGACGGCGATTGCGTCCTGAACGCCAAGATCATAGACATTTCGCCCTCGGGAAAGCGCCTCGTGAGGTTTCTCTTCAATGACGCCCCGAGCGCCGCGCTGTCCCGACTCGGGCACCTTCCCCTTCCCCCGTACATCAAAAGACCCGACCGCGAAGACGACCGCGTCCGCTATCAGACGGTCTACGCGGAGTCCGAGGGAGCGGTCGCGGCCCCGACCGCGGGGCTGCACTTCACCGCGGAACACCTGGAAAGACTGACCCGAAAAGGCCACGAACTCGCGCGGGTGAATTTGCGGGTGGGGGCGGGCACCTTTCTCCCCTTGACCGGGGAAAACCTCGCCAAGGGAACCCTCCACGAAGAATTCGCGGAAATTCCCCAAGAAACCGCGACCATGGTAAACAACGCCAAAGCCGCGGGCAGGACCGTGATATCCGTGGGCACCACCGCGGTGAGGGCCTTGGAGTGGGCTTCCCTTAAACGCGCGGGGACAAAGGGCGCGGACGGGTCTCTCGTCCTGGGGGAGACAAGCGGCTTCACGGACTTGTTCATCCGCCCGGGATTCGAGTTTCGGGCGGTCGACGCCCTCATCACGAATTTTCATCTCCCCGGCTCGAGTCTTTTGATGCTGGTCGCGGCCTTCGCCGGGTTGGAGAACGTCATGAACGCCTACAAAACGGCCGTGAGGGAAAAGTTCAGGTTTTTCAGCTACGGCGACGCCATGCTGATCGTCTGATCCCCGGGCGCGCGACATCCCCGACCCGCTCTGAAATTTTCGCCTCGGGACGAACGCCGAACGGGCGTCCGCCGCGAGGCGAAACAACCTTCGTCCCCCCGCCCGGGAAGCGGCCTCGCGAACGGCCCCCACCCCGACGTCCGGAAAGAATGGTCCGAACGCCGTTTTCGGGACATCGGAAACGAATCGTTTAAAGTTCGCCCCGGAACCGCGATCTTCCCTCAAAGGCGAGCTAAAAGACCAGCGCCAGTTGATTTCTGATCTTGGTCGTGACGGGGTCGCGTTGGCCGCGGATCTTCTCCACGTCCGCCAACAGGCTCATGAAAGTTTGCCTCGCGAGAGAGCGCTCTCCCATGGCGGCGTACAACCCTCCCAGTTGTTCGCGGGAGGAAAGCGTCCTTTCGTCCTCGGGGCCGTAGAGTTCCGTCTGCGAATCCACGACGCTTTCGAAAAGCGGACGGGCCTTCGGGAAATTTCTCGAGGCCAAATAAATTCGCGCGAGATCGTGGCGGGCGTAGACGGTGTCTTCGTGACGCTCGCCTTGGGTTTGCTCTCTGGTCCAGAGTATCTGGGTGGCGATGTCCCTGGCCTTCTCGAAATCCCCGAGGTCGAAATAGAGGTGGGCCAGATGGGAACGGGCGTTCAGGGTTTCCAAGTCGTCCGCTCCCTTGATGTCCGTCAGACGCCCGACCACCGACTCCAGATGTTCCCCGGCCTTGAGATCGTCCCCTTCCGACCAGTAAAAAAGAGCCAAAGGCAGTTGGGCCCTGAGGGTTTCCAAGTGGTCCGGACCCAAAAGGGCTTTGGTTTTTTCGTAAACCCGTTCGTGGATTTCCCTCGCCTTCTTGGCGTCGTTTTCGGGAACGTCAAGATAACTGAGTCTGTTGGAAACGCCCACGGTTTCCTCGTGGGTTTCGCCGAGGGATGCCGTCTTTTGCTTGAGGATCTTCTCGTAGAGGGTTTTCGCGGCCGGGACGTTTCCGGATTCGTCGAGAATCCGGGCGAGGAGCGTCATGGTGAGCAGGGTATCCTCGTCGTTTTCCCCGATGTTTTTCTCTTGCCAGTTCAAAACCGTTCTCAAAAGCTCCGCCGCCTTTTTGTAGTCCCTCAGGTCAAAAGCGTAAGCCACCGCCAGGTACCTGCGCATCAAGTTGGTTCTGCGGTTTTCGGTCTTGTAAAACTCCAGGGTCGAAGCCAGGGCCTTGTCGAAAGCCGCCATCATTTCGTCCCGGTGTCCGAGATCCCTCAACAACGTGGCCATGATCACGTAGGAATTGACCGACCACGGGTGATTCGGACCCAGGGTGCGAACCTCTATGTCCGAAACGTTTGCCATGACGTCGTAGGCCTCCCGATAGTCCCCGACTTGCATGTCCAGGATTGTCACGAGAGACATGGTCTCGGACACGTCCGGGTGAATTTGCCCGAAGACGGCCTCGCGCTCGGCGAGGGTTTCCATGATGAGCCGCCTGATGTCGTCCTCGATTTCGGGGGTCAGGGGTATCTCCTCTTTCTCGTAAAAGTCCATGGTGGCGGAGGCGAGCTCGTGCCTGGTCTCCAGGGTCTCGGGGTGGTTCGCTCCCAAAACGACGGCCTGTTTCTCGGCGATGTCTTTCAGGGCGCTCAAATCCCCGACCGTCAATTGTCTCGCGAAATGCTTGATTTGAAGCTGAATTCTCTTGGTCGTGAGGGTTTCGGGGTGGTCGGGTCCGAAATGGCCCTCTCTCGCCGCGACCGCCGTCTCCGCCAGGAGACCCGCCGATTCCTCGAGCTTTTTGTCCAAAATGGAGCCGTGCAGGCGGCTTATGATGTCGTTGTTTTCGAGGTCCACGTTTTCGCGGGAAAACTCCCCGAAGGCATTGAGGACCGCGGGCGAAATCTTTTCGATGTAAGCCACCGCCTCCGTGAAATATCCCGCTTTCCTGTGGGCGATGGAATAGTGGACCTTGGCCCTCAGGGTCTTCGGGTCGTCGGGGCCCAGCTCCTTTTCCGTGGCGTCCGCGAGCTCCAGGTATTTGGCCGCGGCTTGCGGATACAGCCCCTTGTTGAAGAGCTCGTAAGCCTCCATCTCCGTCCCCAAAAGCTTGTCCGACTCTCCCGCCGCGGCCGCGGATTCCGTCGTTTGAGTTCCCGTCGTCGCGTCGGCCGCGAGGGTCGGGGTTTCGGCGGCGGCCGCGGTCCCTTCCGCGGCGGGGACCGGGGCGACTTCCGCGCTTCCGGAAGCTCCAGGGGCGCTTCCCGCGGGTGTCTCCCCCGAAGTTTCCGTCGCGGGGGAGGGCGCGGCGGCGGACGGCGCGAGAGTGGTCTCTTCGGCTTCTTCGGGTGCCTTTTCGGGCGCCTCCGCCCCGGCGGTCGCGGGCTCTCCGGCCCCGGAAGGGACGGGCGCCGAAGCCTCGGGAATCGCGACGGTCCCGCCGTCACCGGGGCCCGCCTCTTCCGCGCCCGGGGACGGCCCCGCCGCGGGGCTTTCGGAGAGCGGGGCGTTACTCCCGTTTTGCGCCTCCGCGGGAGAGATGCCGTGAACGCCGAAGAAGAAAAAGAGAAACGCGAAGAAAAAAGCCGGATATTTCATGGTTTGCGTCATAATACCCTTCAAGCTCCCGAAAAGCTTTGGTGTTTGCCCGATTTCGCCGCGGCCGGAATGGATTTCGCGAAGACCCGGCGCCGCGGGGGCGTTTGTCCGCCGAAAACGCGCCACAAGAAGGAATTATACACTTTTGACGGTAAAGAATGAATTCGGGGACGGCGGGCCCGCGTCGCGGCGCGGGGCGAACGAAACGGGCGCGCGGATGGGGATTTCGAAAGGCGCCCCGCGAAACCCCGTCCCGCGGGGTCGTTCCGTCGGAAAGGGGAGGGGGGCGGGGATTCGGGGGGAAACCCGAAAAATCCACCCGCGACGGGCCCCCTGGCGCGTCTCGGGTGGTTTTGTTTTAATCGCGGGCGGATTCGCGAACGCCGACCGTCCCCGGGACCCGGGGGGCGCCCTTTT
>JAITKT010000312.1 GCA_031278225.1 Deltaproteobacteria bacterium | reverse complement strand
CCGTGACCTCGGCGGAAGCTTTGGCGCCCCAAATTCCGGCGGCCACCGAGCCGTCACTGACCGTCACGGAATTCATATATGCTTTGCCATTCACGACATATGCCCCGTCAATGTAGTTTCGGGCTTCTCCGCCGGTCACATTCACCTGGTTCGCGAAGGCTTCGCCTTGGTCCAAAAACGCGCCGCGGATCATATTGTGCGCGCTGCCGCCGGAAAAGTTAACCTTGCAATTTACGACCTGCACGCCCTTAGCCCTTCCCCCGTACAAAAAACCACTGTGGTGCCCGCCCGTGACGTTTAGTATCCCGCCGTTGACGGGGCCGGAATCATTATCACTCCCCGCTCCGTATTGAGGTCCGTCGCTGCCATTACTGAGATTCACCGGCACCTTGTCCTCGGCCGCGACCGGGGTCGAAAGACTCGCCTGACAAACGGCGACGAAGACGATGAAAAGGACGAGCCGCCAAACGCGGAGGAGCGGGCTGCCCGGGGACGGTGTTTCGAGTACGGGGGTTGTGTTGTTCATGAGCGAACCTCCGGGAAAAGAATTCATCTCGGCTCTCCGAATCTCACGAGCTGACGGGGGAAAACGGACAGCCTGTCGGCCGCGACGCTTCCGTCGAAACGGGAAAAAAGCGGGGCGCTTTTCGGGGCATTCCTCCCCGAACGGCGCCCGTTCCCCGTCGGGAGGCGGTCATCGGCGGCAATCGAAAAAAATACCTCAAACGAACGCGCCCGACTCGGGCAAATTTCGTTTGAGGAAAACACGCGGACATGTCTTGGCTTCCCTCGGACGGAGGTGCCTTGGAATTCGAAATCAAACCGAACGGACGTCATTTTACGTCGCTCCCGAAACCAATCTTGGTTTCGCGTCAATAAAACATCCGACCCGGGGCGCTCCCGCGAACGCCTTGGGACTCGACGCCGGAACGGAAAGTAAACCGATGATTGAGAACCGGCGATTGAACATCGTTAAACCCGCTCGAAAAAAGGATGATTGGTCGGACGCGCCCCGCGGTTTTGCGCGGACGGAACGCGGGCGAAAAAGATTTCGCGCCGACGGTTCAAGCCCGAACGAACGCGGCGCCGCGCGCGGAGTGAAAAATGAGGGAATGGGGAGAAGCTTCCGAATGACGGTATTCGCGATGGGAATTTTTGGAAATAATCTCAAGCGGCGGTGGAAAAACAACGAATAAACAAGGCGCGGGGTTCGAACGAATGCCCCCGAAGACGCCGAAATCGAGACCCGTCGTTTCCCCAAAGGGTCGGCCGGTCGCTTTTCGCGCCGCGCCGCGAAGAAACGCTCCCTTTTTCGGAAAAATGACCCGTGACAAACGCCGAAACGACAGCGTTCATACCTTATACAAACGGGTTTTACTTTGTCAAGCTTTATTATCCCGGATATGGTGCCCGAAGCGCGAAAAGGCGCGAGAATCATCCCTGCGGGAGCCATATTTACTGATAAGATAAGCTATAATCATTTATTATATGTTATTTTTCTTAAAAACTTTGCCGTTCAGACGTTTTTTTTGCGCAATCAGACGAAAATTGATGACCCGCCCGACCATGTTTTGGGTTGATTCCCGGAAGAATCCAATTCCCGGGAGGTTGTCATCCGACCGGAAAACCCGCCCGGGAAAGAGGGGACTCCCTCGTCCAAGCGGCATGAGGTCGGGGGAGGGATCCCCCCGAAGAGAACGCCCGCCCGGGAAGCGGCCCGGGCTTCCGGCACGCTCGACGCGCCGCCTTCGCGCCTGTCCCGGCCCCGCCCGGATCGCGGGGAGCGGAAACGAGAGCCGGCCCTCGCGCTCCGGAGGGGAAAAAACCCTTGGCGCGGGAGACACCCCATCCGAACGGATCCCGCGGCGCCAAAGTTTCGCGCGCCGGCCGAAGACAGGCCCGTCTTCCGCGACGGACGGGACCGCGAACGCTCCCCCGCGGCCGGTTTCCCGCGGCCGCTTCGACCGGGAACGACCGGGCTCGTCGGACGCGAAACCGTCTCCGCGCGGCGCTGACATTCCCGCGACGGCGCCTTTGGTTTCGCGAGAGGGCGAGCGCCCCTCGGGAAAGGCGGAGTCGCGGTCTTTTCGAAAACGGGAACGGGGAAGGGTTTCCCCTCCCCCGCCTCCGAACGGCCTCGGCGGCTCTCCCCCCGCGAGGGCTCCCGGGATCGCGAAGCGCGCGGCGGGACAGTCTCGCTCGACCGGGTCGGCGCGAACGGGGCGAAGAGGTCCTGACCCTTGACGCTCCCCGCCTCCTCTTTCGCCTCATCCGTCGCTAACGACCCTTCTTTCGGGAAGAACGCGTCCGGACAATGACTCATGACATTCCCTGGATTTTCCCGGGTCCTCGCGCTTTCATTCGTACCCGGGAGACGGACCCCGGGTCGCGGGGGGGGACAATTCCGTCAAGCCGGAAGGACGCGCTCTTGCCCGCTTCCCGGAAACGGTCGAACCATCCCCTTAAGGTCCGGTCGGGATCCGTTCGAAGCCACTTGTCATCTTCTCCGGGTTCTTCCCGCGGTTTTCCCCGGTCGGCGCCCTTATCCGTTCCTTTATCCCGGAAAGGCTCTTCTTCCCCGCCGGGCGTTTTTCCGCCCCGAATCCGCGTCCCCGGAATTCGAAGCCCCGTCCCCCCTTCGCGCGATGTCCCGCGCGGGTCTTGTCGGGACTCGGCGTCGGTGCGTGTTCGCCGGTCCGACGCCGGACCCGCGCCAACGCCCCGCCCGGCGCCCTCTCGGTCCTCGGGGGTATTCCGAAACGGTCGGGGCGACGAGCCGTTTCGCGACCGTTCGCGGTCATCCGGACGTCCGGCCGTCCCGGGCGGATGTTCGCCGGAAACGGACTCGTCACCGCCCCTCGCGGGGTGCCGTCCGTCGGCCGCGCGCTCCCGCGCCCCGCCCGTCGACTTCACGCGAGGAAC
>JAITKT010000487.1 GCA_031278225.1 Deltaproteobacteria bacterium | reverse complement strand
CTGACCCGAACCCCGAAAATCTCGCTCCCGGCGCGACGACATGCACTCGACAAAAACACGCGAGGAACTGGAAATATTCAACGAACTGGTGGCCTTCGGCGCGAGCGACGCGTCCCCGGTCCCCACCGGTCAACTGCGCTTCAACAAGGTCTACCGCAAGTATTGCGCCCAAAACCTGTGCGGGAACTTCGGGAAGAGCTGGACCTGCCCCCCTTACGCGGATCCGATCGACTCGCTGGCCCGGGAGATAACCGGTTACGGGAAAGGCATCGTCTTCACGGCCGCCGGTTCCCTGAGGTTCGCGGTCGACTGGAAATCCATGATGAAGGTGTCCGACGCCCTGAACAAAATCTGTTTCCGAATCATGGACGACATCGTCCCCAGGCTCGGGAACGGAACCGTCTTCGGCTACGGGCCCTGCAAATATTGCGAAAAATGCTCTTTTTTCCTTGACGAACCCTGCCGCTTCCCGGACAAAAAAGTCCGCTCCCTCGAGGGCGCCTGCCTTGACGTAACGGGATTGGCCGAATTGAGCGGACTCGAAGTGAAAGACGATCCGAACCGGATAACCTTCTTCGGACTCTTCGTTTTCGACCTTTGACCGTACTTTCAACACACCTTAACGACGGCTCGAAAGAAAGCCGATATGAACGGAGTCGAACACATGCCGGCGCGAATGCTGGAAAGCAAACCCATGGTCGCGAAATTCAAGGAAGAAATAAGAAACGAGGTCGAAAAACTCAAGGAAAAGGGAATCGAGCCCAGGCTCGCGACCGTCATGGCGGGCTGGGACGGGCCCTCCAAGGCTTACGCCCTTTCCAAGGAGAAGACCTGCAAGTCCCTCGGCATCAACTTCAGTCTGAACCTCTTCGAGGAGGACGCCACCGAGGAAAAGGTGACCGACGCCATAAGGACCCTGAACAAGGACTCCGACGTCCACGGGATCATGCTGGAGCTCCCGCTTCCCAAAAACATAAACGCCCACCGGGTCATTTCGACGATAAACCCCAAAAAGGACGTGGACGGAATAACCCCCGTGAACCGGGGTCTCCTTCTCATGGGCAAATTGGACGAGGCCCTGCTCCCCGTGACGCCCCTCTCCTGCATAACCTTAATCGAGAGCGCCGACCCCGACATCGCCGGAAAAAACCTGGCCATCATCGGCCGCGGGGAAACCGTGGGACTGCCCCTGACGATACTATTGATTAAAAAGCACGCCACGGTCACGATCTGTCATTCCAAGACCAAAAACCTCGCGGGGATCGTGAAAAACTCCGACATAGTCGTCGCGGCGACGGGTCAGGCCGGGCTGATCAAGGTCGACATGCTCCGGGAAGGCCAGATCGTGGTGGACGCGGGCATAAGCGTTCTTCCCGACGGAAAGCTGGTCGGGGACGTGGAAGCCGGGGCCGCCGACGTGGTTTCCCACCTGTCGCCCGTTCCGGGAGGGGTCGGGTCCCTGACCGTGATGCTTCTCCTGAAAAACCTGTTCAAAGCCATCGGTCTTCAAAACGGGAGCGCCGCCTGAGGCGTCTTTCCCGCAAGCGGGAGGTCTCATGACGAACATCGAAGAATTGTACGAAATGCCCTTTGACGGGATATTGGATCTCGCCTGTTCCAAAAGCCACGTCCCCGGGGGCGGGAGCGTCACCGCCATGTCCTGCGCCTTGGGAGCTTCCATGGGCGCCATGGTCTGCAACCTCACCCTTACCAAAAAGGGATACGAAAAGGTTTACGACGAGGTCAAAAAGATCCTGGAGGTCATGACTTCCGGCATCGCCAACATAAAAAAACTCACCAAAGACGACATGGACGCCTTCGACGCCCTGCTCTCGGCCTACAGACTCCCCAAGGACACCGAAAGCAAAAAGGCCGTCCGCCGGGAGGAGATACAGAAGAACACCGTGACGGCCGCGCTGGTGCCGCTCAAGATCTCCGCCCAGGCCAATGACCTCTTGTTTCACAACAAACGCCTCGCCGAGATAGGAAACGGCGGGGTCGTGAACGACTGCGCGGTCGCCTGCGTTCTCCTCGAATCCGCCGCCAGGGCGGCCATGCTGTCGGTGGACGTCAATTTTCCGAACATAGAGGACGAAACGGTCAAGGCGGAAATAAAAGACAAAAAGGAAAAGATTTTGGCCGAAGCGAAAAAAACCATGGAAGAAACCCTCGCCGCGGTCGAGTCGAGGGACAAAGCTCTTTAAGCTTGAAAGGACAAAGCGATGTTCATCTTAGTTTTCTTTTTCTAGACCCCCCTAACCCGACGCCTTAAATCAAAACCCCGCCGGAGCGAAACTCCCCCCGGGGTTTTGTCTTTTTTCAAACGGTTTTCGGGGACTTTCGTTCGGGGCTTTTTCCTTCCCGACGGAAGGATTTTCCTCGGGGAATCGCCCCCGAAGGCCCTCGGGCCGGCCTCGAAGTCCATGGGGAGGGATTCGCCGGTCGGGATGACGCCCGACTCGGCCATGCGGTCGGCATGTCGGAAAATCAAAACCCCGCTCGGGCGACTCCCGGGCGGGGTTTGATTTTCGGCGGCTTTGCCCCCGACTTTCTTTCGTCCGGGGCGGCGCGACTCAGAAGCTGTAATTCAATTTGAGACTCCCGGCGATGCCGTCCCGCTCGCCCCCGAAGCCCCTCAGGCTGGCCTCGAAGTCTATGGGGAGGGATTCGCTGGTCAGGATGACGCCCAACTCGGCTATGCCGACGGAACCCGCGGCGCTGGCGACGGGGAGGGTGTCCTCCCCGACCTTGACCTCGGACTCGCCGTTGAACTCGCGCTCGTAGTAAGCGCCGGCGTAGGAGGTGATCAGATCGGTGAGACCGTAGTTGTAGCGGAGTCCGGCCCGCAGCCTGGAGGATTGGGCCTTGGCGAACTGGACGTCGGCGCCGAGGACGTCGGTGTTGATCTTCTTGCGTTCGGTGTAGAAGTACTTGGCGGAGAGATCCAGGGAGGAGGGGTTGCCGTATTCCGACAAGACCACGAGGTACCCGAGTCCGCCGTGAAGTCCGTAAAACCTTCCGCCGATGTCGACGAACTCGTCGCTTCCGGTCATGTCGACCAAGCCGAAGTCCGCGGTCGAGAAGGTCGCCGTCGATTTTCCGATGCGGAAGGAGGCTTCGGCGTAG
>JAITKT010000207.1 GCA_031278225.1 Deltaproteobacteria bacterium | reverse complement strand
ATGACGAATCCCCGAAAACAAAACCCCCGAGGCGAAAGCCCCCGGGGGTTTCGTCATTGGCGAACGAAGCGCCGTTTTTCGCTGAGGCCCCGCGGCCCGGGCCGAAAGAACGAATCCCCGAAAACAAAACCCCCCTCGGAAACGAAAAGGAATTCAATCGACTGCGACCCCGAGGAAAAAGCCCCCTTCCGCCGGGTGACGGCGGGGGGGGGCTTTTTCGGAAGATTCGCGAGGGGTGGGAAGGCTACTTCTTGGTTCCGCGCCTCACGGTCTTTTTGACGGCGGTCTTGCGGGCCGTCGTCTTTTTCGCGGCGGGTTTCCTCGTCGCGGTCGTCTTCCGGACGGCGGTCTTCCGCGCGGTCGTTTTCCGGACGGCCGTCTTTCTCGTCGGGGCCTTCGCGGCGGTCTTCCGGGTCGTCGTCTTCCTTACGGTCGCCTTCGCGGCGGTTTTCCTCGCGGCGGCGGGCTTCTTCGCGGCGGCCCTTTTCGCGGCCGGTTTCGCGGCGGCGGCTTTTCTCGCGGTCGTCTTGGCCGCGGCGGGTTTTCTCGCGGCGGGTTTGCGACCCGGGGTCTTCTTGGCGCCGGCGGATTCGGTCTCAATCGCGTATTGCGCGCAGGCCAGCCTCGCCACCGGAACCCTCGGGGGGGAGCAGGAGACGTAATCGAACCCGTTTTCGCAACAGAAGCGGACCGAGGCCGGATCGCCCCCGTGCTCGCCGCAGATGCCGATCTTGAGGTCCGGGGTGACGGAACGGCCTTTTTTCACGCCGATTTTGACCAACTGGCCCACCCCGTCCCGGTCGAGGGACACGAAGGGGTCCTCTTCCCAGATGAGGAGTTCGGAGTATTTGTTCAGGAAACTCCCGGAGTCGTCGCGGGAAAGGCCGAAGGTGGTTTGGGTGAGGTCGTTGGTGCCGAAGGAGAAGAACTCGGCCCCGGCCGCGGCTATCTCGTCGGCCATGAGGGCCGCCCTCGGGAGCTCGATCATGGTCCCCACGAGGTAGGGAACGGTCTGGTCCTTCTCGAGGAAGACCTCCTTCGCGACCATGTCCACTATCTCCTTCTGGTAGACGAATTCCTTCTGGTGCCCGACGAGAGGAATCATGATCTCGGGCTCGACCTTTATTCCCTCCGAGGCGGCCAGGCAGGCGGCCTCGAAGATGGCCCTCGCCTGCATGGTCGTTATCTCGGGGTAGAGGATCCCCAGGCGGCAGCCCCGGAGGCCGAGCATGGGGTTTTGTTCCTTAAGCATCTCGATGCGGCCTTTGACCTTGGCGAAGGGCATGGAGAGCCTTTTCGCGAGCTCGTCGATCTCCTTGTCGACGTTGGGCAGGAACTCGTGGAGGGGGGGATCCAGGGTGCGGATGGTCACGGGAAGGCCGTCCAGGGCCTTGAAGATCCCGTAGAAATCCAGCTTCTGCATGGGGAGGAGCTCGGCCAGGGCCTGTTTCCGCCCCTCCTCGTTGTCGGCCAGGATCATCCGGCGCACGTGGAAGATCCTGTCCTCCTCGAAGAACATGTGCTCGGTTCTGCAGAGCCCTATGCCCTGGGCCCCGTAGTTTCGGGCTATCGCGGCGTCCCTGGGGGTGTCGGCGTTGGTCCTGACCTTGGTTTTCCGGAATCGCTCCACGTATTCCATGAAGACCTCGTAGTCCTCGGTGGGCTCGTAGACCGTCGTGGGGATGACCCCGCTCATGACCTCGCCCTTGGTGCCGTCGAGCGATATCCAGTCTCCGGCGTAGTAAGTGTCGCCGTTTTTGTCGGTAAGGAAACCCCCCTCGTAATTGATGGTTATCTCCGAGGACCCCGCGACGCAGGGTTTACCCATGCCCCGGGCGACCACGGCCGCGTGGGAGGTCATGCCGCCCCTCGCGGTCAAAATGCCCTGGGCCGCGAACATCCCCTTGATGTCCTCGGGGCTGGTCTCCACCCGGACCAAGATCACCCTGGTCTTGTGGCCGTCCTCGTCGGTCTTGGCGGCCAGTTCCTCGGCCGCGGAGGCGGAGAAGCAGATCTTTCCCACGGCCGCGCCGGGGGAGGCCGCGAGGCCCTTGGCGATGAGCTTCCTGTTTTTGTGGGCGGGGGAGGACACGTCGAAGGAGGGGAGGATCAGGAGCGTCAGGAGCTCGGGCTGGATCCTCAAAACCGCCTGCTCGGGGGTGATGAGGCCTTCCCGCACCATGTCCATGGCTATTTTAATGGCCGCGGTCGCGGTCCTCTTCCCGTTCCGGCACTGGAGCATCCACAGTTTGCCTTCCTCTATGGTGAACTCCATGTCCTGCATGTCCTTGTAGTGCTCCTCCAGCTCCAGCCGGTAGCCGTCGAGCTCATCGTAGAGAGAGGGCATTTCGTCCGCGAGGGTCTTGGCCCCGGGGTCCGGGAGCTCCCCGCTCGCGTCGTTGATGGGGAGGGGGGTCCTGGTCCCCGCGACGACGTCCTCCCCCTGGGCGTTGGTCAAAAACTCCCCGTAGAAGTAGTTCTCCCCGGTCGCGGGGTCCCTCGAGAAGGCGACGCCCGTCGCGCTGTTGGTCCCCTTGTTCCCGAAGACCATGGCCTGGACGTTCACGGCCGTGCCCCAGTTTTCCGGGTAGTGGTACTTCTTCCGGTAGGCCTTGGCCCTGGGGATCATCCAGGAGTCGAACACCGCCCCTATGGCCCCCCAGAGCTGGTCGTTGGGGTCCTCCGGGAACCGGACGTTGAGCCTTTGGAAGATGAATTCCTTGTACAGCCCCGCGAGGTTTTTGAGGTCCTCCGCGTCCAGCTCCGTGTCGAGGGTCACGCCCTTTTTCTTCTTGGCCTCGTCCAGGATGAGGTCAAAGGGGTCCTCTTCCTTCTCGGAGAGGGCCTTGACCCCCATCACCACGTCCCCGTACATCCCCACGAAGCGCCTGTAGGAGTCGTACGCGAACCTGGGGTTCCCCGTCTTCTCGATGAGACCGATTATGGTGTTGTCGTTGAGCCCGATGTTCAGGACGGTGTCCATCATCCCGGGCATGGAGACCCTGGCTCCGGACCTGCAGGAGAGAAGAAGGGGGTCCTTCGGGTCTCCGAAGGTCTTTCCCGCGATTTTCTCCATCTGGTCGATGGCCTTTTCGACCTGGCTTCTCAGATGGACCGGGTACTGTTTGTTCTTGGCGTAGTACTCCGAGCAGACCTCCGTGGTTATCGTGAAACCGGGAGGGACGGGGAGACCCAGACGGGCCATCTCGGCGAGATTGGCGCCCTTTCCGCCGAGCAGTTCCTTCATTTGCCCGTTTCCGTCAGTTTTCTTGCCACCAAAAGAATATACGAGTTTTTTTGCCATTAATTCGAACCCCCGACTGAAATGTTGAAAGTTGAGTGGGAAAAGCGTTTCGAAAGAGGCGGTTCGGACCCTGTCCGTCATGCCCCCTCCCCCGTTCCCCCGCGGCCGGGCCGCGGGGGAACGGGGGGCGGAAAAATCGAAACGCGGAACGCGGTCGAAACAAGCGAAACAAGCGCGACACCGGGGACCGGCGAAACCGGAGCGAAAGCCCGAAAGGCCCCTTTCGGAAGGAGAGAAAAATTTTCGGGATCGGCGGGCGAATCCCCCCGGCCCCGGGCCGCGTCGTCGATTCCCGGGGAAACCGGAAAATCCCCCCGAGTCCCGGAGAACCGAAAAAACCTCCCCGCCCGGCGCGGGTCCGGGCTCTCGCGGGGTTTTGTATGTCGACGAAGGCAAAGGCGATGAAAGAGGCGCGCGCCGCACTTCGTCGAGTCGGTGAGAAAAGCTTAAGTTTGATGAAACGCGAAAACTCCGTCCGAAGATTTTTCCATTTCGATCTTTATATCAGACTTTCGAAATTCGCGCAACACGAAAAAGAAATTCGCGCCTCCGCGCTCGCGCGAACCGCGGACAAAGGCCCCGAAACGACCCGAAACCCGCGGTCAAACCACGGGACGCGTCCGTCGGCCAATCCGTCCGCGAACGCGCGCGCGAAGACGCGGGTCCGGAAGCGGGCCCCGAAACCCGCGATTCGAGCCTTTGAAACGGCCGCGCCGAAAACCCCGGAAAAGCGCCGCTTTCGAAAAACCCGTC
>JAITKT010000108.1 GCA_031278225.1 Deltaproteobacteria bacterium | reverse complement strand
CTCTCCCCTCACCTTCTCGACCACGACGCTCCCCTCGTGGCCGGCGTTGGCGGCTATCTGGCGGAGGGGCTCCTCGAGGGCGCGGCGGATGATGTTCACGCCCTGAAGCTCCTCGTCTTGGGCCTTGATTCCGTCGAGGGCCGGAATGCAGCGGACCAGGGCGACCCCGCCTCCGGGGACTATGCCTTCCTCGACCGCGGCGCGGGTGGCGTGGAGGGCGTCCTCGACGCGGGCCTTCTTCTCCTTCATCTCGACCTCGGTGGCGGCCCCGACGTTAATCACGGCCACGCCGCCGATGAGCTTGGCGAGCCTTTCCTGGAGCTTCTCGCGGTCGTAGTCGGAGGTGGTTTCCTCGATCTGGGCCCTTATCATCTTGACCCTGCCCTCGAGGGCGGACTTGGCGCCGGCCCCGTCGACTATGGTGGTGTTTTCCTTGTCCACGGTGATCTTCTTGGCGCGGCCGAGGTCGTTTATGGAGATGCCCTCCAGCTTGATGCCGAGGTCGTCGGAGATGACCTTGCCGCCGGTCAGGACCGCGATGTCCTCGAGCATGGCCTTCCGCCTGTCACCGAAGCCGGGGGCCTTGGTGGCGCAGGTGTGGAGGATGCCGCGGAGCTTGTTCACCACGAGTGTGGCGAGTGCCTCGCCGTCAACGTCCTCGGCCACGATCAAAAGCGGCCTGTTCTGCTTCGCGATCTCCTCCAAAATGGGGAGAAGGTCTTTCATGGAGCTTATCTTCTTCTCCACCAGAAGCACGTAGGCTTCCTCCATGTGGACGCTCATCTTCTCGCTGTCCGTCACGAAGTAGGGGGAGATGTAGCCCCTGTCGAACTGCATGCCCTCGGCGGCCTCGAGCTTGGTCTCCATGCTCTTGGCCTCCTCGACCGTTATGACGCCCTCTTTCCCGACCTGGTCCATGGCCTCGGCTATGATGTTTCCTATGGCGGGGTCGTTGTTGGCGGAAATGGTTCCCACCTGGGCTATTTCCTTCTGGTTCTTGGTGGCCTTGGACTGGTTCTTGAGCTCGGCCACGGCGGCGTCGACGGCCATGTCGATTCCGCGCTTGAGGGACATGGGGTTCACGCCCGCGGCGACCAGCTTCTGGCCTTCCCTGTAGATGGCCTGGGCCAGAACGGTCGCGGTGGTGGTCCCGTCACCGGCGAGGTCCGAGGTCTTGGAAGCCACTTCCCTGACCATCTGGGCCCCCATGTTTTCGAACTTGTCCTCCAGTTCGATCTCCTTGGCCACGGTGACCCCGTCCTTGGTGATGGTGGGGCTTCCGAAGCTCTTGTCGAGAATGACGTTGCGGCCCTTGGGGCCCAGGGTTACCTTGACGGCGTCCGCCAGGACGTCCACGCCGCGCATTATGGCCTCGCGGGCCTTGACGTTGTATTTGATTTCTTTGGCGCTCATGTTTTTTTCGACTCCTGTTGTTCGATTCGCGGGCGAAGACGTTCGTCCCCGCCAAAACGGTTGGGGCCGGATCCCCCGGCCGACGGGATTAAACCCCCGACGTCCCCGACCGTCGAAACCCGCCCCCGTCGAATTTCGTTTTTTCGGGGCGCGCGACGGTCAAAAAACGGAGGGGTCGTCTCAGTCCAGAATGGCCAGAATGTCCTCTTCCCTCAAAATGAGGTACTCGACCCCGTCGTACTTGATTTCCGTGCCGGAGTACTTGCCGAAGAGCACCTTGTCGTTCGCCGCGACCCCGGGGGTCACGCGGGTGCCGTTGTCGAGAAGTTTGCCGTTTCCCACGGCGATGACCTTGCCCTGCTGGGGTTTTTCCTTGGCGGTGTCGGGGATGATGATGCCTCCCTTGGTGGTTTGATCCTCTTCGAGACGCTGAACCAAAATCCGATCCGATAAGGGACGAATGCTCATGAAAATTGCTCCTTCCTGAAAGGTTATGGGTTGAGGGCCCGAGGCCCCCGAGGGGCTCGGGCGGTTGAATATGGGTGGGTAAACCGGAAAAATCGAATGCCTTTGACCGCGACGCCCGAAAAAGACGCTTTCCGATGACCCGGAATTCCCTGGGGGGACTCGCCCCCCCTTCCGGGGGGCCCGCGAAACCGCCCCGAAAAGGGGGAATTTCGACGGGGGTGCGGGAACAAGTCCTTGAGAATGACGTCTTAATGTGGCATCGAGGCTTAACGTTGACCCGTGAATTTTAGCAGTCGGGGCGCCGGCTTGCCGGCACTCAAAATATAAACATTGGTCTTTTCTTGTCAAGTGGTCCCGGAAAGCCGATCCCCGGGGTCCCCCCGCCCGATCCCCGGGACCCCGGGGATCGGGCGGGGGGGCCCGGGCGGGGGATCGCCCCGGGAAACCCTTCGCCGGGGCCCGGAAAGCGGTCCCCGGGAGGCCCCGTCCTCCCCGGCGCCCCGGCCAAGGGGTCCCGCCCCCAGGCCGTTTCGAGGGGTTTTTCCCCGGGCGGGCCGGGGTTTTTTTTTGCCGGGCCGGAAAACAATGCCCGGGGGGACGGAAAAGGGGGTCGTTTTGATTTTCCCCCCTCGAAACCTTTCGCGAAAGCTTTACGAATCCTTTTCGATCCCTTTTCGAAACCGATTCGGAAAGGCCCCGGGAAACCCGCGGGGGAATCGGACGGGAAAGGCCCCGGAAAAGCCCCCGGAATCCGCCGGTTTCCTTGACTTATCGCCGAATCGATTTTAAGATCGGACAACGGGCACACAATCGCGGGACGGGGCGAACCGCCGGGAACCGAAGGGGTTTCCGGGGTCCGGGGTCCCCGGCCGCGAACCCGACGGACAAGAAAGGAAAAGGTGGGACGACCATGGTAAACCCCGTGTGCTTAATCATAAGGGACGGCTGGGGTCACAGGGAGGAAGCCCTCGGGAACGCGATCATCGCGGCCAATCCCCCCTACGCGAACGGACTTCTGAAAAACAAGGAGTTCTGGACCCTCTTGGACGCCTCCGGGGAACCCGTGGGACTCCCCGACGGGTACCAGGGCTCCAGCGAGGTGGGCCATCTGAACATGGGGGCCGGAAGGATAGTCATCCAGGAACTGAAGAGAATCGACGACGGCTTGAGGGACGGGACCTTCTTCGAGATCCCCAACTGGAAAAAGGCCATGGCCTTCTGGAAGAAACACGGGGGGGTCCTCCACCTCATGGGGCTCCTCCAGGACGAGGGGGTCCACGCCCATCAGGAACACCTCTTCAAGATCATGAGGAGGGCGAGATCCGAGTTTCCGGAGGGGGCCATGATCGTCCATCCCTTCCTGGACGGCAGGGACACGCCCCCGAGGTCCTCGCCCGAGTACGCGGCCAAGCTGGAAAGGGTCATGAACGAGGTGGGGAACGCCAAAATC
>JAITKT010000061.1 GCA_031278225.1 Deltaproteobacteria bacterium | reverse complement strand
GACGGTTTCCGCCCGAATCGGGGCGCAAGGGTCCCAAGGGTCCCGGTTCCCCGGATCGGGGGATCCGGCGGGGGGATCGGTGACTTCGGTTTCGGGGACGGTAAGAGGTCGTTTTGAGGTCGCGGGAGGTTTTTCGGGCGGGTTTCAAAGCCGGGGCAGGGGGCGGGGGCGAAGGCGAAGGGGGAACGTTCCGGGGACGTTCGGAGGCGAAGGCGAGGGGGACGGGCGTCGGGGCTTGGCGCGGGCGAACGGGCGACGCGCGGTTACTTTTGAGCCGACCACCAGTCCTTGTATTCGACCTGGTCGTCCTCGATCTTCACGACTTGGCCGATCAAGGGCGTCATGAGCCTCACCCCTTTCTTTTCGGCTTCGGCCCGGGCCCTTATCAGAGGATCGTCCCAATCGTGGTAGGCGATTTTGAACTTGGAATTATGGGCGGGGATGACTCTTTTGGCGTTGAGATTCAAAGAGGCGAGAATGGTTTCTTCGGGCATCAGGTGAATATCGGCCCAAGCCCTGTCGTACTGCCCGTCTTCCAGAATGGCCAGATCGAAACCGCCCCATTTCTCGCCGATGTCGGAGAAGTGGTTCCCGTAACCTCCGTCCCCGCTGTAGAAAACCCTGAAACCGCCGGTTTCGATCGCGAAGGCCGACCACATGCTCTGATTCCACCTGAAGGCCCTCCCCGAGAAGTGCTGGGCGTGCTCGAAGGCGATCGTCACGTCCTCCTCGGGGGAGAAGCGGTCTCCCCATTCCCCCTCGAAAAGCATCTCCGCCGGGTATCCCCACCTTTCGAAGTGAGCCCCGATCCCGAGTCCGCAGAAGACCTTTTTCACCTTGGGTCTGATGGCGAGTATCGTGGGGTGGTCCAGATGGTCCCAGTGGTCGTGGGAGACGAAGAGATAATCGATTTCCGGAAGGTCCCCGGCGTCATAGATTCCGTGGGTCCCCTTGAAAGCCCTGTTGAGCGCGGCCATCGGCGCGGCGGAGGCGGAGAAGACCGGGTCGATCAAAAAGTGGCGTCCGTTCAGGCGGAAAAGGAAACTCGAGTGCCCGAACCACACCAGTTCCCCGTCTTTCAGGCTCTTCAAATCGCTTTTCACGACGGGAAGAGGTTCTCGCGGTTTTTTCCTCCCGGAACCGGAGAAGAATTCCAGGACGGATTTCCTTTCCTTCGGATCGACCCCTCCCCCGACGGGCGAGAGGTTTCTGAAGCTCCCGTCCCGATAATGGGGGGAGGCCAAAACCCTTTCCAGGCGCTTTCCCGAGGGAAGGGCGCCGAACTTGGGGAGCCGGACGTAGACCATGACGAAAACGAACAGGGCGATGGCGAGGATGACGAGAGCGAGGCAAACGCGGAGCAGCATCTTTATTTTTCCGCTTTTCTTTTTTCGGGGGGAGGTCTCGGCGGGGGAGGGGGAATCCGGACGCGGGTCGTCTTCCGGGTGCCGGTCGTCTTCCGGGGGTCCGGACGCGGACGGGCTTTCGGAGGGACTTTCGGACGGTTTTTCGGGCGCGGCGCCGCCGGAGGGGGCCAAAGCGGGGGCCGGGCCCTCTTTCCCGGGGGAATTTTCGTCTTCCCGAATGTTCGTCGATTTCGCGTTCCGGGGATCTTCGGTCATGACACGCTTTTCGCGGCGGGAGCGCGGGCGACGGGGCGCCGTTGCCCGGCCCGGGGATCATTATACGACAAACAATCCCCCGGGCGCGTTTGAATATATATCATCCCGGTTTTCCCCCGGTTGAACTTTTAAAATCAATTCTCGGAATTGACTTTAGAAATCCAACCCTCGCGGCGGCGACGCTCCTTAGCGCGAACGTCTCCGCTAAAGTTTTCGGCAACACTTGTCCCGGGGGTCTTCGAGACGGGGTTCCCCGAACTCTTCGGGCCGCGGGAAGCGCGGTTCTTCCCCGGGAGTTTTCCCCTCGGGGCGTCCCCGGGTTCTTCCGCGGGAGAGGCCCCGGCGGTTCCCGCCGCCCGCGAGGAAGACGTCGTTTCTGAGGTTTTTGAGGTCCTTCGAGGGCGGGGCCCCGAAGAGACGGGAGTATTCCCTGCTGAATTGGGAGGGGCTCTCGTAACCCACCCGGTAACCCGCGTCGGAGGCGTCCAGCTTGTCCACGAGCATTATCCTCCTGGCCTCGAGGAGCCTCAGTTTCTTTTGGTACTGGATGGGGCTCAGGGCCGTGAGGGAATGGAAATGGGCGTGGAAGCTCGAGGGGCTCATGCCCACGAGGTCGGCCAGTTCCTTCACCAAAAACGAGGACCTGAAATTGTCCTTGAGCCATTCGATCGCCTTGGCTATTTGGTGGCCGTAGGAACGGGCCGAGACTATCTGCCTCAGGCGGTGGCCCACCTCGCCCGTCAAAAGGCGGTAGGAGATCTCCTTCACGATCAAAGGCGCGAGAACGGGGATGTCCCGCGGGTGATCAAGCAGATCCAAAAGTCTCAGGAAAGCCCACAGGAGTTTTCTGTCGAGACTTCCCACCTCGACGCGGGACTTGGATTCCCCGGGGTCCTCCCGGCCCCGGGGGGGCGCGTTCATGAGGAGTTCCGCCAAGACCATCACGTCCAATTCCAGAGTGAGGGACATGAAGGGTTTTTCGGGGGAGGCCGCCAGCACCTGATGCGCCATGGGCACGTCCACGGAGGTCACCAAATAATGGGCGGCGTCGTAGACGTGAACGTCGCTCCCCGAAACGACCCTTTTCACCCCCTGGCAGATGAGGCAGACGCAGGGGGGGTGGTTTTTGGCCGTGGGCGGGGTGGGGGTGTTGCTGTAGAAAAGAAACAAACCTGGGATCGCGGTCTCGATGATCTCCTGTTCGTTCGAAAGACATTTTATTTTGCCCGCGAGCGATTCGGAAAGGAGAGCCCGCTGTTCGTCGTTCAATTTGTGCGCCGGGGCGTGCATGAAGTTTGCCTCCTTTTGCGCCGGTCAAAGACGTTTCGTCTCGACGGCTTCGCGCTGAAAATGTACCACTTGTTTTTTTCAAAAGCAAAAGAAACTTTTTCGTCGGCATCGAAAACGAGCCCACAACATAAAGAGCATTATACCACCGTAAAAGCCTCATGTGGTGGGTAAAATCGCCAATTTCGGGTGTTTTCGGGGCCCGGCCCGCGGCCCCGCCCAAAGCCGTCCGGGGTTTTGAGCAAGAAATATGAAGCATTGGGACAGGCGATTTTCGCGGGGATGGTCGTCGCGACGCGGTCGGTATCCCCCGGGACTTTTTTTGCGCCCCGATTCGAAATCGACGCGGAGACGGGATTTCACGGAATCGAAACGACCCGGGGCCGAACCCGTTTTTCGCGTTCCGGAAAAACCCGGGCGCGAAAAAAATTCCCCGAAAAAAAACGTTCGTTTGTTTCGGACGCCCGGTTCCCGCGGCGAAACGCCTTAAAAAAACGGCGATTGCGGTTTTCGGGGTCGGGGGGGAAATTTTTCGGCGGACGCGATTGGTTTTCGCCTTCCCCTTCGCCGGGGGGATGCCCGGAACCGGGGTCCGACATTCGGCCGCGCCCCGCGGTTCGCCCCGGCGCCCGCGAAAAAAAAAGCGTCCCTCCCCGAAAAAAGGAGGGACGCTCTTTTTCCCGGCCCGGACCCGACGCCGCGGCGCCCGTCCGGGATTCGAAAAAAGACTCAGAAGGCGAGGTGATTCACGAAAACCTCCTGGAACTTCGGATCGAAGCCCAGCTCTATCACCTCGACCTCCCTCGTTATCCGCGAGGCCTCTTCCGGGGAGTCCCTGTTCAGGAGCATGCGGGCCGAACCCGCGAGGGAGGAATTCCCCACGAAGGTCACGGGTCCCGAAAAGTCCGGGGGTATGAGGGAAATGGCCTTCAGGCTTTCCGCCCTCAGGTGGTAGCCGAAGGAACCGGCTATGACTATCTCGTCTATGTCCTTCAGGGTCAGGCCCAGGCGCTCCATCAGCATTTCCATGGCCGCGGCTATGGCGCCCTTGGCGAGCTGCACCTGACGCACGTCCAGCTGGTCCAGAAAGACCTTGTCGGTGAGCCAGAAGCGGTTTTCCCTTATGACCTCCCGGTCGGGGGGATTTTTCATGCGGCCGCCCTTGTTGATCAGTTTGGCTTTCACGAGGCAGGCGCAAACGTCTATTAAGGCGCTTCCGCAGATCCCCGTGGCGGGGGCGTCGCCGATGGTGGTGAACTTGAAGCCGAAGTCGGGCTCCATTCGGAAGGTGTCGATGGCCCCCGTGGCGGCCCTCATGCCGCAGATGATGTTCATGCCCTCGAGGGCGGGACCCGCGGCGCAGCTGGTCGCGACGAGTTTCCCGTTCCGGGAGATGACGATCTCGCCGTTGGTCCCGATGTCTATGAAGACCACCGTGCCGGGCCTTTCCTTAAGCTGTACCGCCAGTATCCCGCTCACGATGTCGCCCCCCACGTAGGAGGAGATCATGGGGGCCATGAGGACCTTGGCCCTGGGAGAGAGATTCAGGCGGACGTTCAAGTTCGAAATGTCCAGCATGTGGGTGAAGACGGGCCTGTAGGGGGCCTGGGCCAGTCCCTTGGGATTGACGGCGGCCAGAAGATGCTGCATCGTGGAATTTCCGCTCACCACCGCGGCGGAGATGTCTTTTCCCATCTCCTTTCCCACCGACGACAGGACCATCCCCCCCAAACCCTCCAGGGCCATGGTCTGGAGGTCCAGAAGATTCTGAGGGGAGTCGTAGGTGTGGGTGATGCGGCTGATTACGTCGCCCCCGGTGGCCGTCTGGGG